>JBGTHU010000592.1:0-9848 GCA_041745975.1 Mariniblastus sp. | reverse complement strand
CGCGACTGGAAGGTAAACAACCCATATCGATCGAAGCCCGTCATGGGAATGTTGCTCATGCAATCGCTGAGGCTGCCGACAAAATGTGGCGACGTTTGGATTCGCTGTTGGGTAAAGAGATTGCGCTTAAACGGAAGAGTCAACGCGATGCCACTCGCCCTGAACTGTTGGATTGAATTCGGAGGTCCGTCAGCATTCAACGGTCTGGGATCGCAGCCATGGGTAGGGTGACACCTTAGTTCGTGCTGAAGAATTTTTACGTTTTGTAGAAAGGGTGCCAGTGACCACATGGCTTTAATCAGATCGCTGCGAGGCAAAAGCCCTAAGTTTGGTGATAATACGTTTCTGGCAGATAATGCATCCGTAATCGGAG
Source organism: Mariniblastus sp. (assembly GCA_041745975.1). Taxonomy (GTDB): domain Bacteria; phylum Planctomycetota; class Planctomycetia; order Pirellulales; family Pirellulaceae; genus Mariniblastus. Next base: position 9,475 of record JBGTHU010000592.1, on the reverse strand, counting down.
ACGTGATCGTTGGCAACGATTGTTCCGTTTGGTATCAAGCGGTAATTCGAGGGGATGTCAATTCAATTCGCATCGGCGATCGTGTTAACGTTCAAGACGGAGCAATTATTCACGGAACCTATCAGACGGCCGCGACAAAAATCGGAAACTCAGTATCGATTGGGCATCGAGCAATCGTGCATGGCTGTATGGTCGAAGATCACGTTCTGATAGGTATGGGAGCCATCGTAATGGATCATGCTCACTTGCACAGCAACACAATCATTGCCGCGGGCAGTGTGGTTTTGGAACGACAAACAGTGGAACCCAATTCAGTCTACGCGGGTGTTCCCGCAAAGAAAGTCAAGTCATTGGACAAGGCAAACCAGGAACAAATAAAACGGATTGCAGAAAATTATTTGAAATACGCTCAATGGTATCAAACGTGAAAGTAGACGATCGGTAGATAAAAAATTGCCGCTCCCCTGCAAACGTGTCTTGAGAAGAATTGGCTACATTTCGAACAGCGAATCTGATTCCAACGCACTCGCCTGATTCTTGATCTGTCGATGGTCCCAGCCCCATCTTCCGTTCAGTTGAACTTGCCCAATGGTCCCATTGGCTCAATGGATCGGCTTAAATGTCGACCAACTTTTATGTTAAGCAGTCATTATTTTTGGCAAAATTGGTGAAAAAGTGAATACATCTGCTGGCGGAATCTAGCGAGAAACAGGGTGAAAAACGGCAGTTTTAAGCGTTTTTTCCGGTTGGGAAGGGCCGATTCGGCAAAAATTGCTGTTTTCTTTAGAAAATATCCTTGGAATTATTTGATTTTCCTACTTTTCCGCGTAAAGTGTATGTGAAATGTTGCTTTGAAAACACGTTGTCAAGCCCCCGTGGTGGTTTGTTAGAAGCGACCGTTAGGTTCCTGGTAGGATCCCAAATTTTTACAAAGGAATGTGAGAATGTTAGTTCTCTCAAGAAAGAAAAACGAAAGTATTGTCATCAATGATGATATTCGGATTGTGATTGTCGATATCCGAGGCGACAAAGTTCGCTTGGGCGTCGAGGCTCCGATGGACGTTCCCGTTCATCGAAAAGAAGTTTACGATGCAATCAAACGATACGAAGCCGAATCATCGAATCAGTCCAACAAGTCGGATGAAGGTCATCCGCCTATTTTCGAGCACACGGATTTGTAGACTTCGTTCTTAAGAAGCTTATCAATTTTCCCTATCGAAAAATCAGATTGGCTGTACGTGAGGATTAACGTAGTTCACGCTCCGTTAAATCCGCGGGCTGATTCCGTTGAATGGAATTAACGTTTCGTTAATCGAAGGAGTTTTGAAGGAGTTCAATGTCGATTAACACGCACACGTCTCTGCAAATCAGGGCCTGATCAATCCATTGGTTGATGATTCCAGTGTGGGATCGATTAGCGGTGCGTAACGGCCTCCCATTGTTTTTCAAGGCGTTTCTCAGAAACCTTGAAACTTGTTCCCAGTGGCTGGGCGAATTGGGAAATTCGGAACTCTTCAATCATCCAACGATATAAGTTGAGTTCTTCCTCGGCTTTTGTTGTCGAGAGGGATGAAGGATTGATTTCTTGATATTTTTGCCAATACGATCGGAGCAATTCTGTGGCGAGCTCGTCTTTACGAGGATCGGACGATTTTAACTTTTCAAACCGAAAAATGATCCCTTCCAAAAAACGCGGGTAGTGCTTTAGCCAACTCCAAGGGGTGGTCGCCAAATATCGGTTTCCCAGCAGGTGATCCAATTGTTGTTTAACGTCGTCGACCACCCAAGGGCAGTTTCGATGAAAGGTTTCTATCGCCAACCTAATCTGGTGGAGAAATTGGCTGACTTTCGGTAGCCAAGCAGCGATGGTTTGTGTTGCCACGCTAATCTGCTCGACCGCATTCGTTTGGTGTTTCTCAAATTCGCTGGGATTACGAGGAATTGGCTTTTCCTCCACGAAAGCAAGTCTTGCGATCAAATCAGTCAGATCTTGCTTCACGTGGGAAGCATCGCCCCAGTGCATAAGCGAAATCAACTGTTGATCTAAATCGGGCAACCAGCGAATCTGGCTTTTCAGTGATTTGCGATGCTCAATCGCGTACAGGCGAACCAATCCTCGTCGCGTTTGCGAATTGGCGGCGGCGGGAGAATCGGTCAATCTTAATCCAACCGACTGATCTTGATCGATAATCGAGGGGTAAGCTTCCAAGGTTGTCCGGCCTCGTTGGATCGTGACTGCTGCAGGAAGTTCATCCCAGCACCATTCGGTCAATCCGTCTTGATGCCATTTTTCATCCGCCACATCCAATATTCCGGTAGCAGGCAGGTCGGCAGCCTGGTTGCTGAGTTGTTGTCGCAATTGTTTGACCGACCTGCCTTGAGCGATAACCTGACCCGCTTCATCCAATATCTGCAGATTGATTTGAAGGTGATCCTCCACCTTTTCCAGATCGAAATCTGCGACTCGAACGGGTGTACCTGCCAGTCGCGTCAACTGGCCAGCGACCGCTTCGTAAAAGTTCCCTTTGCCGTATTCCAACGCGGCAGTGGCCTTGGCAGCGGAATCGGGCGCCGGCACGAGGTTCCGACGAAGATTTTTGGGCAAACTGCGGATCAATGATGCAATGCGAGGCTCGGTCAAACCGGGGACCAGCCAACCTGCCTGCATATCATCAACTTGTCCCAAACCGGCCAGTGGAAGCTGCACCGTAGCGCCATCATCTGATTCGCCCGGAGCGAACTTGTAGTTCATGGGGATCTGCATCGATCCGATTTGGACTTGATCAGGAAAGAGATTGTTTGAATCCGGCTGATTCTCTGCAGGAAATAAATCACGACGGTTCAGCTTTAATACGTCGTGGAGTGACCTTTCCCGTTTTAATTGGTTACTGAGTGATTGTTTGTCAAAAACTTCGGCGGGAAGCCGTTGTTCATACAATTGAAACAGTCGATAAGAATCGACAATCAAGTCTCGGCGGCGGAGCTTGGCCATCTCCCGCTCGGTTTCATCTAGCAGGCTGCGATTGTGCCGCAGGAATGCGAAGTCACCCTGTAATTTTTCCTCGACTAAGGCTTCCTGAATAAAGATTTCTCGAGCGGCATCGGGTTCCAATGGACCAAAATTAATCGGACGCCGATCAACGATCGGCAAACCCCAAAGAGTCACATACTGGTAAGCCATCACTGACTGGCGTTTTTGGCTCCAGTGGGGATCGCTGTAACGCGATTTACTAAGGTGTTCTGCCAATGGTTCGATCCATTGGGGGTCAATGCGGGCTACCATCCGTCCGAACCGGCGGCTGGTTTCCACGATTTCAGCTACCATGATCCATTGAGGTTTCGATTTAAATAGTCCTGAGCCAGGCCATAGCTGGAATCGAATGCCATTGGCACCTAAGTACTCATGTCCTTTTTGAGCCATTGCAATTCCGGACAGAAAACCAGCCAACAAGCTGCGGTGGATGGCATCCTGGAGGTCCGAGGTAATTGAGGCTGCAGAAAAGGGATATGATTTGTATCCCAAGTCGGCTATCATCCGTTGCAGTTGCCGATGAGTCTCTTGCCACTGAATCATCAAAGGAAAGGAGAGATAGTTTTGCTCGCAAGCCAACCGCAGTTTACTTTTGGAAAGTTCTTTTTTTAAGCGATGGAAAAAGTCCCAAATTTTCAGCAACGATAAAAAATCAGAACGTGGATCAATGAAGGCTTGGTGTGCTTGATCCGCTTGAGCCGCTTTTTCGGGGGGACGTTGGCGTGGGTCTTGAATCTCGAGCCCTGATGCAATGATCAAGGTCGCTGCTAAACAATTTTCTCGGTCAGCAGCCAGCAGCATTCGTCCAACTCGAGGGTCCACTGGCAAGCGGGAAAGTTGCCGACCAAGATGTGTCAGACGTCGATGCGAGTCTACCGCTTGTAACTCCTGCAATGTCTTAAAGCCATCGCGAATCGAATCGGTGCGGGGCGGATCAAGAAATGGGAATTCGTCGATGGAACCTAATTTGAGCGCGAGGGACTGCAAGATAACCGACGCTAAATTAACACGACGGATTTCCGGCGTGGAAAATGGTGGGCGTGATTCAAAGTCTTGTTGGCTGTACAACCGAATACAGATACCTGGCCCAATCCGTCCACAGCGCCCGGCACGCTGGTTGGCCGAGGCCTGCGAAATAGGCTGTATCGGTAATCGCTGCACCTTACTTCGAGGCGAATAGTGACTGATGCGGGCCGTACCAGTATCGATGACAAATCGAATGCGAGGGACCGTAATGGATGACTCTGCCACGTTGGTGGCCAGCACAATGCGTTGTCGAGGTCCTGGTGAAAAAATCTGGTTTTGAGCCGCATTGGACAATCGTGCATACAGTGGCAAAACCTCCAGCCGATTCGATCCCTGTTCGAGAAAGCGCAACCGCTTATGCAACGATCGAATGTCGCGTTCCGTCGGCAAAAAGACCAGTACATCTCCCAAATCTCGCCGGGTAATTTCGGCGATCGTAGATACCAAGTGGTCTTCAACATCTTGATCATTGCCCCCAATGTTGCCCCCAACATTGGGTATCTCAATTTCGCCATTGGACATCGGTCGATATTGAATTTCGACTGGGTAGGTTCGACCCTCGACGTCAATCACCGGAACCGGGCACTCGGTCGTTGCAAAATGTTCGACAAACCGAGCGGTATCGATCGTTGCCGATGTAATGATTAGTTTGAGATTCTTCCGTCGAGGCAACAACCGTTTTAAGTAGCCAATCAAGAAATCGATATTCAACGACCGCTCGTGCGCTTCATCAACGATCAACAGTTCGTATTGGTTCAAGAAAGGATCCGATTGCGTTTCCGCCAACAAGATACCATCGGTCATCAACTTGACATAAGTCTGGTCGCTGGTTTGATCTGAGAAACGAATCTTGAATCCGACATGTTGGCCCAACGGACTACCGATTTGCGAAGCCAATCGCTGAGCCACACTGCGGGCGGCAATCCGGCGAGGTTGAGTGTGGCCGATCACTCCACCAATTCCAAAATCTGATTGAAGCGCGATCAATGGCAATTGAGTCGACTTGCCGCTGCCCGTCGCACCGCTGACAACCACGACTTGATGATCCCTGATCGCATTGACGATTTCATCGCGGCGGTCGAAGATCGGAAGCTCTTGGTCTAACGGAATGGAGGGCAGCGACGTTTTTCGATGGTTTCGGTCGCTGATTGATTCTTCAATTTGAACGAGGAGGCGATCCCATTCAGGTTTTTGCCGATCAACGTCGGACTGGGACGATGCTTTCAGTTGCTGCCAAGACTTGCGGAAACGAAACTGATCTCGAATCATTGCTTGAGGGATCAGCGTCTCTACCGTTTTTAGCGTGTTCAAGCCTGTGTCGGTATTTGAGTCGGTTTTTGAATTGGTGTTGGGGGGAGTGGTCACAGATTTAAGCGAAACACAATACTTCAAAATCAGAAAGGCGGAGCGTTAAACGATAAAAATCGAATCTTCAACGATATGATAGCAATCCATTCAATTTATCTTCGATTAGTTTTGGGGAATAGGGGCTTGCCTTTTTTAGATAACTTCTGATGGATCACCAAAAATTATTGTAAGACTTCAGCCCACTGAAGCGAGAAATTGTTCAACCAGCAGCCAAAGCGAATTTCGCGATAGAAAATGCTTAGCGTTTTGCGAACTTTTTCCGCAAAATTTGCGACGGCGACCGATCTACTTCATTCGGCTGGAGTGTTTCAAATTATTGAATTGATCACCGAATTTATCAATGAATTTGAAGAGGGCGACGAATTCCCCTATTCATCAAAGAAATTAACGATTATCGGTGCTACTCCTCGGGTAGGCGACGCAGTTTCTGACGACGGATTGAGAAAGCTGGCTGGAGAAATCGCCGAATCAAATTTCAGCTGCCGATCCTCCGATTTGGCAGACGAATTGAAAGCATCCTCATCATAAAACTGCACGCGAACGCTCGTTTCGTCGTTCTGATCCATTTTTTTCGGTAACTCCAGAGGATCTGCCGGATCAATGGTCGGAACGGATTTCCTTTCGGATTGATAATCGGGCAGCGGCTTGATTGGGAGATTGAGTCGAGGCGCAGTTAATAACGGTTGATCGCGCGAGGACGAAAGGTGATTCACCGGTGCTGCCGAAGAAGGCTTAAAAAATGGATTTTTGACGAGGCGATGATTACCATGGGATACTGAGTCTGGAATCGACTCCTCAAAATTGGCCGGCGGGTCTAGGTGGGATGCGTTGGTCATCGTTCGATCAAGTTCGCTGATCCCTGACATCTTGTTGAACGGCTGATTTTCAGCAACTTGATTGATTTGATTGCCCGTTAAACTGGGATAATCAATCGTCACTCGAGCGATCGATGACATGTCTAACTGGTGGACGGGCACAATTTCGATCTCGTCAATATTGGATGGTACTCGGATTATCAATTTACTTTGGTTCGAGCCCCGCTCACTTGGCTTCATTTCGACACTCCAACCGGCTGCCGGGCTGTACTCCCCTGGCGGCGGTTGAACGATGATTCGCGGAAGTGGCTGTCCCGCGGAATTGGCGATGGAGGTTGTTTGAAACAGGACGGGAAGTTCTAACCTATCCGATTGGCCCCAACCGACTCCACTTTGAGCAATGAAGCCGATTGCACAAATGAGCGCACAGAGCATTTCAAGTCGCCATAAATTTGTGTTGTCAAACATGTTGCCGCTTGTTTTTATTAGTTGGAAATCGGAAACCGCATTTAAGACTGAGAAATGAGACTGGAACAATGCCAGCTAGCATCCGGGTTGCCCTTTCTGATTGAATCCCAGTCTAACTGTTAACTGGATCGTCAACTAATGCTCTTAAAATTGATATATTCGGAAAAACCCTGAAAGTCACCCTAGCTTAACAAACCGGGGGAGCGTTAGAAAACGATTGTCGATGGAACTTGAAAGCACTTGCGTGATAGCTGAATCAGAAAAACTGTCCAAACAAACAATTCAAACAATTAATCGGTTGGAATCGTAAGATTGGGGCTTGTGCCACGAACATCTATCCAATGTTTAATCAATTTTTGACAAAAAATGAAATTTTTCAAATTTCGGCTGAAAGGTTGACCAGCTGTGTCAAAAGGTAAGGCGAAGATAGAGGCATAAGAGGAAACAGGAACAGGCGACCCACATCGAAAACATCGTAGTTAAAACCAACGAACGAAACCAACAATTAACAATTAGATCTCAGCAAAAGCCAACGAGGAAACAGATTGGAATCGAGTTGGATCGAAGTTCCCACAACAAAGATGAAATCTCAAGCTATTCAGTTGTATGATTGGCGCGAAATTTCCAAATCAACATGAAGGAGTAGAACCATGTTAGTACTTTCACGTAAACTTGATGAAACAATTTTGATCGACGGAAATATCGAAATCCAAGTACTCAGAGTCAAAGGGAATACCGTTCGGCTGGGCATTAAAGCCCCCCAGGATATTCGCATTGTAAGAGGGGAATTAGCTCCCTTTGGGCTCAGCGAAGAAGCCGATCTGCTCCAATTTGATGTTGAGCTGAATGATCTTTGCCCACCTTACATTTCACATGCCGGATAAAAATCAACACGTTAATCGACACTTTAATCAATACTAACAAGAGTCGTTTGGCAATTGCCAGCAAAGTTGATTCATTGATTGCTATTGAGTAATTTGAATAAAAAATGATACTGTTCGGTTTGATTTAAGCCGAACAGTTTTTTGATTTAAAACAAGATATCACTTCATTGGTATGGAACAGCGGTTGTGAAATTGGCCCGACTTGGAAAACCCGCTTAAAGAAACTATGAAATCAACCAACCGAATCAAGAAAGACGGACTTTTTCCCCTCATTGTATCGACAGTGGCATTGATTACCGTCTGGTCAGGCGAGTATTGGTCAATATCAAGCTCGCTAAGTCAGGACAACCGTTTCTTCGACGCGGACCGCTCCAATTTGGCGGCTGGAAGGAAAGTGGATTTCAATCGAGATGCTGATTCGGAACGACAAACAGGGACGCTGGAGCGTTTGGGAAGTTTACCCGGCTTAAGTGGAGCAGCGGAGGAAAAAACGAAAACGACGTTCGGTCGCTTTCAACCATCCTTGCATTCGCTACAAAACCAGTCTACGGGATTGGGTGAGTTCGGGCCTACGGTAACGACTGAATTGTCTTCTCTCAATTCCCAGAACCCCTATCGCCTGACCGCTCGGATTCACTTAGAGGCAGGAACCCATCAAGGCTATTTTGTGGTTCAAGTTGAACTGGCCAAGGGCACTTACATTCATTCGTTGTTTGTGGATGAAGCGTTGAATCCCAGTAAAATCGAGGTTCGATCAAATGGGGTCATCCGGTTTTTAGATCAATTCGAGTCGGATCTACCACCCAAGGTGATTGAACAAGACCCCGTTTTTGGCAAACGGATGGAAAAACACTATCAAAAAGTCCAATTTTTTGCTCCTATCAGCGTCGAAGTGCCTGATCAGTTCCATAAAAATACGATTCCGGTGCTTTTTTCGGGGCAGGTTTGCAGTGACCAAGGGATGTGCCTGCCGATTCGCAGCAAAAAAATCGAAGCTAGTTTCTCCGGTTTTTTCAGACGAAATTAAACAGATTAAGACCTTCGGGTAAGATAATTGCGGGTGTTTGGGAATTTTCATGAAATATTCTGCTTTTCAGCACGACTAAAACTCACTCGAAACCTCACTCGACCTGCTAAAGCCATCGCGCCAACGTTATTCAAACAGTCAAAGATCGAAAAAGACTCAGACTCGATCACGCTCGGGTGGATTCGAAACCGATCATCTTCACAACATGAACTCCAGAGTGAAATTCGGTGAAACTCGAATTGGGTTTGCCAATTGGGAGTTAAATCGAGATAATAACGATACTGTCGGGATGGGTCATATTAGAGAACGCCAGAACTGAAAAGCGATACCGGTCGTATCTCTAATAGCCAATTAAAACTATTTGCAACCATTTGCGATAAAACGACGTTAATCGTTTTTGAAATCCAATGACTGGAAGAAATTTGATGAGCCGAATTTACTTATTCTTTGTAACATTGACGGCGGGAATTTGCTTGAATGTTTCCTTGGCCGATGCGCAACTCAGAAATGATTTGTTTGGTCGTAAGCCACCCCAAAAAGTTACGTTATCAGCTGAATTCAAAGTCAAACCGGACACTCGTTTGGGTATGCTCCGCTTGACGGCAAATATTATTCCCGATCACCAGATCTATTCGACAACCCAGCAAAGCCCAGGACCTCGTCCTTCTCGCATTGAAGTCGAAAAGTCCGATCAATTTTTGGTCTACGGAAAATTTGAACCCAACACGCTTCCCCATATCGATGGATCTCGAGAATTTTTTCCAGTCGATATCGAGCATTTCGATACTAAAGTGATTTGGTCGGCCCCCATCCAGATTGCAGATGAAGTTGATATTGAAAATCTAAAAATTGATCT
>JBGTHU010000591.1:0-7481 GCA_041745975.1 Mariniblastus sp. | reverse complement strand
CGCCCAAGGATCTGTTCCTTTTCAAGCCGATCGGTGACGGATACTTGAACCGTTCGATCAAAGGGGAGTTCTCCTCGTTTGACGCGTACCAGAGTTCGATAGGCGTCGCGAATGACATAGTCACATTCAAGTAGTTTGGTACGGAATTGACGGCGAGTCTCCTCAATTCGTTTGGCCAAAACAATTTCTTCCCGTCGCGTCAGTAACGGAATTTCACCCATCTGAGTCAAGTACATTCGCACCGGATCATCAGACCAAGTATCGAAATCGCCCATGTCGGCAATTAAATCCTCCGCGGCAATTGTTAAATTGGAGTCGTCTTTATCGTTGATTTCATCACCCGCATCATCAACGTCTTCCAATTCAACGGTCGCGTCATTCTCATCGTAAACATGATCAAAATCATGGGTCGCAACGCGGCTGCGAGTCTCTTCACTATCGAAATCATCAAGCAGTGTTTCGTACAATTTATTTATCCCTGCAAAGTCAAAAATGAAGCAAAAAATCCTATCAACGTCAAAACGTCTCGATTTTTATTTAGGATGGAAGAATTTAGTTTTATTTGGTTTGGTTTCGGGCTGGAGATTTAACCAGTGAAATGGGCTTCAGCAGTTACTATCAACGTCAGCGATTACATTGACGAAAAGCAGTAAAATTCGAAAATTCGAAATTTCGTATTTACTCTCTTCTCGTAATCAATGACTCGACCATTTCCCTTCAACATCGAACTGGCATAAGTTTTACCGGGTCGACGCGAACGATCAACAAGCACAGAATCTCTCTAATTCTTCATCGAACGAATTCGCCGAGACATACGAATTCAGCACATTTTCAAACGACTCGCAATTTTTTGGGGTTGGATTGGAAGTGTTAATCCGTAAGGTCCCCGTTTGGACTGTCGCTACAGTAAGAGTGTTGATTTGTGTTAATGAATTATAACTACCAGAATCAGATCGTCCAGCCATTTTCTGTTGGATTGGTTCAAAAAAAACGACAATTTTCTCGATTTGCCTCACAATCGGTTGACTTTGCCCTAGCAGCCTCAACGGTAGATTTTAAACAACCGCGACAAATTAAACTAAAAACGGGTTTTGGCCCTTGTTTTCTCAATTCATCTTGGAAGCGACTTGGTTCGTTGCCACTGACCCGACAAAAACTGATTCTCGATTGTGCGGATGGCGTCCACTTGCCTATCAGTCTCAAGCGATTCGCTGCCGTTCAGTGGTTGAGTAAATCGCAACCAATACTGAATCGGCTCGTTGAACGAGGCCGCTAGCGATTCTGCATCGATGGCCAATGATTCCTGGAGGCAAACTGGACACTTCACCAAACGGCCTAATTTAGTCGTATTAAGTTCCATTTTTTTGCCGCATTTTTTACAACAAGTCAAAAAAAATATTCGTGACATCCTTGCTACCCAATCCTTGCTACCCAATCGTCGTTGCCCAGGCCGTACTCAATCACACCAACCTAATTTTCGTTCATTTGCTGGAATGATTCAATGGCAATTTATAGTGTTTCTACCGATCGCCTAAATGGTTGAAGCATTCAAAAACATCAGAAGTTGTTAATGTCTAAGATCAACCTACTAACAATTTTTTCTTTCCACTCAAGTTCGGCTGGCCTAAACAACGGGTAATGTATTGGGAGAGTCGGTAACCGACCGATCGATTTGTCGCGCCGCATAACGACAACTATTGGCGATGATCCTGATGACCATCTCATGATAATAGGTTGGATACGTCTCGTGACCTGGGCGAAAATAGACCACTCGACCATGGCCACGCTTCCATGTGCACAGCGAACGAAAAACTTCTCCTCCCGTAAACCAGGAAATCATCAACAACTCATCCGGTTCAGGAATATCAAAACGCTCTCCGTACATCTCTTCCCGTTCAATTTCAAAATAGTCAGGTACATCCGCCATGATCGGATGGCCGGGTGCTAAATTCCATAGACGCTCGCAATCATCCGCCTCGCGCCACCGTAGACTACACCATGTCCCCATCAGCCGTTGAAAAATTTTGGCGTAATGCCCCGAATGCAATACCACCAGCCCCATGCCGGACAAAACCTGTCGATGGACACGGTCAACAATCTCATCCGCAACTTGATCATGAGCTTGGTGTCCCCACCAAACCAATACATCCGTCTGCTGCAGCACATCCTCACTCAATCCATGATCCGGTTGTTCCAACGTTGCGGTGCAGACTTCGATGTCTCCCTGCTTGCCAATTTCCTGTGCAAGTTTTTGGTGAATTCCTGCCGGATAAAGTTCTTTGGCTAAACCTGGCTTTTTTTCGTGAATAAATTCATTCCAAATGGTTACTCGAACGGTCACTGTTGGCTTCCTTTCTTTTCTCGTTCACCATTATCAATTCCATAAAAGACCATATGTTGCCAAGGAAGTCGATCAAACTCTTTCACCAGCTTGAATCCATTGGCTGTCATCTCTTTATCAATTTGCTTCTTTGACATTTTATGCAGCGGACGAATGGGTACATTGGGATCTTCCGCCCGATATTCTACCAACACCACTAAACCATCCGGTTTGAGGCTTTTACGAATCTCAGCCAACATCTGTTGGGGATGAGAAAACTCATGGTAGACATCGACCATCAACAGAATATCAATCATCTCCTCGGGTAAGCGAGGATGGTGCAGCGAACCCAAAACGGGGATAATATTTTCAACCCCCTCCTCTTCCATCCTCTGCCGCAACATAACTAACATCTCTGGCTGGACATCGACCGCCAACACGGTTCCTCGGTTCGCCAATATTTTGGCGATTGGCAAACTATAATAACCATTACCACATCCCATATCGCATACGATTTGGCCTGGCCTAAGTCCTAAATTAGTCAACATCAAGGAGCAACGCTCTTCGCGTTCCCGCTCATTGCGAATCAACCATTCAGCACCCAGGTAGTGCATCGTTTCGGCCACCCGGCGTCCCATGTAGACTTTGACCGGAGCAGGAACTGTCGACGGTTGCCAGTCCGAAAAATCAACGACTCCTGCGTTCTCTTGCTCCTGCGTATCCTGGACGCCTTGGGGAATAGCCTTTACGCCAAATGATTCTTGGGGGAGGTGAAACAGAACAAGCCATCCGCAGCATAATGGGATCAGCCAGCGCAAAAGATCGATCTGCCGAGTTTGATAAAACTCATATTGATAATACATGATCCGCTTCCTTTTTGATTTTAATTTGTTTCAATTGGCACTTGGCAAAAATTGCCAAAAAATGCCGCAATACTTCGGTCGTTCTTTCAAACCGCAAACGGTTACGATAGTTCAATTGCCGTTCATTCCGCTGCCTCTGAAACACGCCACCGCGTATGGAACAGCCAAATCATCATTACCAATAAAATGACATTGAGAGTGATGGTAAATAGTAGATAACCACCGAAATGCATAAAATCTTCAATGCGGTAACCCCACAAAAAAGCCTCGGCCGCCGACGGACGCTGCCACCGGGTTGCACTATCCATGAATGACTCGACATACAAGGGCAAATTCCAGGCTGCCGCATAGGGACTGGTGATCGTCGCCACGTCCGCCAATTCGCTCCCCGGTGAATCTGGGAAATAGGTGTTGCCAAAAAACGAGCCAGCCAAAGGAAGTAGATACAAAACCAAAATGATGGTGTAGGTAACAAACAAACTATGCGTTGTTTTGGAAAAAATCGAGGAGAAAAATAATCCCAACATGGAGGTTGTCAAACATGTCAACCCGAAAATAACCAAAAATGCCGCGATGGTTGGCAGGTTAAAATAATAGTCTTTCACCAAAAAAACAGCCAACATCATTGGCCACAACAAAAACGATGTCAGTACGCTTGACACCCTCAATCCGCTCAATAGTTTTCCCCACAATAGCTGAAATGGCGTTAACGTGGTCGTCAACAACAGATCTAAAGTTTGACGTTCCCGCTCGCTACTGAAGCTGCCGGCCGAAAACACCGGCCCAATCAATAAATTGAACGTGACCACATAGCAGATATAAGCGGGTGCGTTATCACGCACCAAATAGAGTGCCCATGCCATCATGGGAATCGCCAAAATCATACTAATTTGTATGGCCAACCTTAGCATCAACGTCCCCTGACCGAAAATCTCACTGCGCATTTCCTTGTCATAAACTGGATTGACTCCGTCCGGCATCAGGGTCTGACGAATCGAAGGTGCAAACAAGCGATCGGGAAATTGATCACGTTGGATCACCAAGCCAACGGCTTGGGTCGCCTCCGTTTCCAAATCAACCACCTGTTTACCTTCACTACCAAAATCAGGCGGGTAGAGCATTCGCGCACAGCAAATATAAAACAACGGGATCGTAATTGAGGCTGCCAACCCGGGCACGACGAACATCGTCAATTTTAATCGGGTTTCCCCGTAATTGCTCATTAAATACCAAAACAACGCCACACAAACTGCCATCGGCAAGATCAACAGATACGACACAACCAACGAAGAGCTGGTCCGCGAGAAAAAACTACCGCAGGCAACACTCACCATACCAAACGTAATCACACTGGAAATCAACAGTAGGTAAGCGGCCAGAACCTCGTAAAAGGACACGCCTCCCAACGGCAAACACAACATCACAATCGGCAGAGAAGCAAAAATCAGAATCCCCAAATGCGTCAGCGCGGCGACTAATTTCCCCCAAACAACAGCTTCCGGGCGAATCGGGCTGGCCAACAACATTTCGTAAGTCGCGCGCTCTTTCTCCCCAGCAATCGCTCCGGCCGCAAAACTGGGCGCCATCAGAGCGGCCAGAATAAACTGCCCCAAAAAAAACAGATCCACTAATTGACTCGATGCACCCCCGGTTCCGGTCAAATCCAATCGAATGTTGTCTTTCGGCCAAGCTGCATAAACGACCATTGCCAAGGCTGCCTGAAACAACAGCAACAACACAAACGAGCGGACCGTTCTAAGATTGATCAACAACTCACGTTGTAAAACGGGATTTTGCAGCATGGGAAAATGCTCTGTTTTAATAGGCGCGAGGATGAATTCGAGCTTGCACGCGACTGGGCAAACCCTGAATTCTCAAAAACCCTTCCGCATCATCTTGATTGTAACTGCCGCCTCCCTCCATCGTGGCAATTTGATCATCGTATAAACTGAGCGGACTCGATCGTTTGGCGACCGAAATATTTCCTTTGTACAAATCCAAGGTTACACTGCCAGTCACGGTTTTTTGTGCTGATTGGTTAAACGCCATCAGCGCATCCAATTTCGGTGCATACCAAAATCCATAGTAAACCATTTCAGCCACTTCGGGAGCCAGTCGATCCCTCAGATGCATCAGATCACGATCCATTGTCAATTGTTCGACATAACGATGGGCATCGTACAACACCGTCATCCCTGGCGCTTCGTAGACGCCTCGGCTCTTCATTCCAACGAACCGATTTTCCACAACGTCAATTCGCCCCACTCCGTTTCGTCCACCAACCTCATTCAATCGCTCCACCAAATGTAACGCGGACAACTTCTCTCCATTGACGTGGGTGGGAACACCGGCCTCGAAATCAATAGTCACCGATTCGACACGATCCGGTGCGGCGGCGGGAGAAACTCCCATGCCAAATTCGACCAAGTCAACACCGCTAACAGAGAGGTCTTCCAATTTGCCTGCTTCATAACTAATGTGCAAACAATTTTCGTCACTGCTGTATGGTTTTTCCACTGAAGCTTTCACGGGGATATTCTTTTGTTGGCAAAACTTAATCATCTCCTGTCGACCGGGAAATAGGTCTCGAAACGACTTCATCCGCCACGGAGCCAACATCGTTACGTTGGCGTCTAACGCCTCGGCCGCCAGCTGAAAACGACACTGGTCATTACCTTTCCCGGTCGCCCCGTGAGCATAAACGGAGGCTCCGACCTCACGAGCAACTTGCAAACAAACTTTTGAAATTAGTGGTCTGGCAATGGAAGTTCCCAGCAAGTACAGCCCTTCGTATTTGGCTTGCCAAGAGAGAACTGGAAAGGCAAAATCACGACATAGCTCCTCGCGCGCGTCGACAATTCGTGACGATTTAGCACCAATCCGTTCGGCTTTCTCCAGCGTTGCCTGACGGTCTTCACACGGCTGGCCCAGATCCACATAAACGGCGTGAACGTCAAATCCTTGATCCATCAACCAACCTAAAATGACGGAGGTATCCAATCCTCCCGAATAAGCCAAAACGCAAGCGGGCATTGCTTTTCCTTGTAAACGGTTTCTATAAATTATAAATATTAAATGCCAAATTAAGAATCCGAAGATTCCTCTTTAAGATTGTAGCGGAAAGACGTATATTGGGGTATCGGGAGCCACATTTCGGACCGAATCTTGCCAATCCCCCAGTCGAAAAAGCTCAGCGCATCCGACCAACTTCCAACAACTGATAAAACAACGAGACTTCCGACCCGCTAAATGATCAATAAACACGAATTTCAACAGGCTGCCAAAGCTTTTCGAGCAGGCCGGTTGAGCCTGGAGCAATTTACTCGAAAGCTCTTCGATTCCGCTACCAGTCAACCTGCCTCTCCTACCTTTTCCGCTCGTCCTCGCGATGCTCATAAAGGTGATTTTGGAAAACTCCTGCTGATTGGCGGCTCTCGCGGGATGGAAGGTGCCATTTCGCTGTCAGCCCTGGGGGCGCTTCGCGCCGGAGCGGGGTTGGTAAAAGTGGCGGTGCCAGATGAAATTCGCAGTATTGTCGCTAGTCACAATCCATGTTTGATGACCATCGGCTGTCACAGCAAAAACGGTATGCTCAGTGATCGCTGGCACGAGGAATTGGCATCGGCAATCGGTTGGGCAGACTTGATCGCCATTGGGCCAGGCTTGGGCCGCGGCGAAAGCGTTGCCCAAATGGTAGATCAGCTCTATCGCGAATCGAAATTGCCAATGGTTATTGATGCCGATGGCCTCAACGCAATAGCCGACGTAAGTACCGATATGTCGCAGCATGCGGGCCCTCGGATCTTGACCCCGCACGTCGGAGAATTCTGCCGCCTTGTGCCATCCCTCAAGATGAACTCTCGCGAGGAACTGGAACAGGCTGCCACCGAAATCGCACGATCCGCCGCCGTGATCATGGTGCTTAAGGGTGCCAACACAATGATTACCGACGGAACGAACACTTTCCACAATCAAACGGGCAATCCGGGGATGGCGACCGCCGGATCCGGAGATGTACTGACGGGAATCATTGCGGCACTGGTCGCAACCCAAGTCGGCATCAATGACGCGGCCTGTGATCGGGCTCGCGGCGTTGCGGGTGACTTGTTGTCCGATGACAATGTCGATGCTGAAATTCAATTGCTGCAGCGAGTTCGTATGGCCGTGCATTGTCACGGTTTAGCAGCCGATTTGGCGATTAAAAAAATCCCACCAACCTCCTTAATGGCCACCGATCTGCTTGATTTTTTACCATCAGCTATCGGACAGATGACCTAATTTGAATTGCGGATCGAACT
>JBGTHU010000590.1:0-1969 GCA_041745975.1 Mariniblastus sp. | reverse complement strand
TTAGAAACGCATTTGGTCAATGGCTGAAAACAGATTCCCAGAATATCACAATGGGAACCAACACGTCAGAAATGTTGTGCATGATTGCCAACGGTTATCCTTTTCAGCCCGGCGATCAAATCATTAGTTACGTGCACGAGTACCCAGCAAATCATTATCCCTGGATCTTGCAGTGTCAGCGCCGTCAGGTCGAATTGATACTGCTGGCCGACAGTGGCATCGACAGCAACCTAACGTCCCCTCCGGTTTTTGCTAAAACCAATGCGTCGGACCCCACCCCACCGTTGGGATGGTCTATGAAGGAACTGGAATCGAGGATTACCAACCGCACGCGAATGATTGCGATCAGTCACGTGCAATTCACCAGTGGCTTTGCCGCTGATCTGGTCCGCCTGGGGGAGCTTTGTCGTCAGCATCAGATTGACTTGGTGGTCGACGCGGCACAAAGCCTTGGCTGTTTACCAATCTATCCGGAAGCGATGAATATTTCTTGTTTGGCTGCCGCCGGTTGGAAGTGGCTGATGGGGCCGATTGGGACTGGCGTGATGTACACCAGCCCTGAATTTCGCAACAAGATTGAAATCACCATGGCCGGAGCCGACTTGATGCTGCAAGATACCGACTACCTAAACCATCAATGGAATCCCCATCAATCAGGAAAGAAATTCGAATACTCGACTATGTCCTATGCGTTGCTGGACGGGTTGTCAGCCGGTGTCGAGGAAATCTTTTTGAAGACCACACCGGAATCGATTCGCGATTCAATTTTTCGCCTACAGGAGCAAGCGATTGCCAGACTCGATCCGCAGAAGTATCTACCGATCGTTCATCCCATTCAACATCGCTCAGCGATCTTGTCAATCGTCCCATTGCGTAAACCAGCGGCGGAAATTTCAGCGGAACTGGAGTCGGCGGGCATTGTCATAACGCCTCGCGATGGTTATTTGCGATTCGCCCCCCACTTCTTCACACCGGAATGCCAAGTTACCGCCGCAGTCGAAACGCTCAATCGAATTGGTTAATTCCCGGGTAACCGTTCACGAGGATTTGTCGCTTTAACAAATTGGCAGGAATCGCAACGAGAACGTGGCTTCCACCGAGACAATTGTTCGCGACTGTAACACAGAAACTTCCCTTCCGGTTGGACAAGCCAACCGGGGAGGGAGTGAAGGGGTAGGGAATCGCTTTGCCAACTGCAAAACATGTGCTCGCCCCATGTCGGCTCGTTCACCATGAGTGGAAGTCTTAAGGTTAGGTCTGGTTCGGCCGACGGTCCGGTGCGCTTTATCCCTTACAACACTGACCAAGCGATCATGCACGAGCTGGCCACCCGCGCCGGCGGGGAAGTCGTGACGCTGGAGAATTGAGGGGGTGATTTATGTTTAGTGCTGAATCCTTGGTTCGACCTATACACTACTCTCGCCGATTTTGTGAGGCAACAATTAACCATGAAGGGTTAAATTTCCAGTTCGGTACCTTTTAGGTCACCATGCGACCGGCGATTTACTTCAATACAAAATTGGAGGCCTGTGAAAGAAACTGATGCGGGTTGTCGTACGTCACTTTGGCTACGGTATCTGTCGAGTGGCCGCGGCGTTTCATTTCTAATTGAGCCTTGGGAACGGCCAATGGGTCGCTACAGCCCCAATCGCCAGCTGAGTTCATCCAGATGCGCTCATTCCCATACATCTCAATAATGTCAGTGGCCCGTTGGGGAGTAACTTTGGTATCTGGATAGAGTGTCATGCCGGCCCAAAATCCCCGATCGAGAACCTCTCCCACGGTGTGCTCTTCGACATGATCGATCAACACGCGCCCTGGATCGATTTGGCTTTGAGCAATCGCGTCCATGATCAGTCGAGTCCCTTTTAGTTTATCCTCTAAATGGGGGGTGTGCACCAAAATCAATTGGTTGTATTTTTCGGCCAGAGCGATTTGTTCTTCCAAAATAATCAACTCATTTTTCGTA
>JBGTHU010000589.1:0-3240 GCA_041745975.1 Mariniblastus sp. | reverse complement strand
AAGAGCTCGCTATCGACCAAGAAGCAAAGATCACAAACCACTAGGCGATCCGACAGTAACTATGATCACGCCAGAACATCGCAAAAAAATTCGCGAACTGAAGCTGAAAAATGCCGCATAAAAATGCTTCACAGCGTTGGGCAGAGGGGGAGAGCCCAGTGGCCGACTTAAATAATCGGTTGAAATGACTTTGGTCATAAAATCCACATTCATTGGCAATTGATGCGAGGCTAGCGCGGGTCGTTCTCAAGAGGTGACGTCCATAGCCAATGCGGACATCTTGCAAATAACGACTAGGATTGACCCCCAGTTCTTTGCGGAAGTCTCGTTGAAGTTGGCTGATAGAACATCCCGCTACAGCCGCTATCTCCTTGACCGTAATTGGTTCCATAAAATTTTTGGCAACATATCTTAATATCCTTTCGATACGACGATCAAGTAGATTTCCCTCTTCCGTGTCTACCTTACAAGAATATTTTACGCCCGCGACTCCAATGACTCGATCCGAAGAATCAAATAGAGGAATCTTGCTGACACGATACCACAGCGGCAGCCCGTCAAATCCTGGCATGTAGTTGAGCCGATTGATCAGTGGTTGCCCGCTGGTGATGACTTGTTGGTCTTCATAGACGTAATGCTTAGCGATGGAAGGTGGAAAAAAATCAAAATCCGATTTCCCTAAAATTTCGGCCGGATCTGAAATCCCAAACGCCTCAGCCATCCGTTGGTTGATTTTAAGATACTCCCCCTGCACGTTTTTGATGAACACCGAAACATCGGGAAAAAAATCAAACAGATCGAATATTGATTCGATCCTTGATAGATTTAGAAAGAATTCTGATTGCCACTTGCTCAAATCGAACGCACCGTTGTTCTTGAGTGCGGTATCCTTCGATACGAAGTCGGTCTTGAAACTTTTCATCTTTTTTTATGTCTCGGCCGAATTCGAACTAAAGTGCTCCGGAAATAGCGAACCACCTTTTATGAAAATTTAAGGCTCTCAAAACAGGTTAGTTGGATTCCAACTAAAGGTTAACAAGTATTGACTCATTTTGCAATAAATTATGTCGATTTTTTGTTTTTTTAACATTCATCGAATCATTTGTGTCATAATTTAATTTATCAAACGCGCGATGATTTTGACTTTTTGATCCCCGGAAAAAAAGAGTAGCCATTCACGGCATTCAAAGTTTGATCAGTCGACGTGCAATGGTCGGATTTGGGTTTGGGTTTGGGTTTGGGTTGGGCTTTTGCCCCCAAGGGAGTTGGTAACCGATATTGATCAAGGCTGGTATCAACATCGTCGACGTTTGAAACGGATCAGTCATGATCAACAAGACGGTTAGAACTTTGTTAATTCGATAATTTCGCAAACTAAAAATTATTCAATGAAAATTTCAAATCACACCACCATTCTCCCTGCCACGTTTCTTGGTCTAACACTCTTTCTGTCTCCCTACGCCTGGGGACAGGTTAATGAACATTCGATGAGTGTGAATGTGATGTCATTCAACGTTTGGACGGCAGATTCCCAAACAGCTAAATTGGCTGAAATCATTCAGGCAGGAGGGGCTGATATCGTAGGTCTGCAAGAAATGGAAGGAAATGTCAACGGGCAAGCGCTGGCCAATGCACTCGGATTTTATTACTACAATCAAAATAGTGGCGCCACCGGTGGGAATCGAATCTTAAGTCGCTATGCAATTGTTGGACAATCTGCTGACCGTCGAGGAATTCAGGTTGAGCTCACCCCAGGCCACACGGCTTGGATTTTTAACGCACATTTAACTCCCTATCCGTATGGCCCCTATGACTTGCGTGACAATCCTAATTTGACGGAAGCCCAATTAATTGCCACGGCGAACAATACACGCGCTCCAGAGACAAACGCTTATCTGAATTCAATCGCAGCCAACACAGCGGACGCCCCGGTGTTTTTTACGGGTGATTTCAACGAACCCTCTCACTTGGATTGGACCCAAGCCGCCGCCGATGCGACTTCTCGAACTTTCGATAAAAAAGTTGCTTGGCCAACTTCACAGCGGATTACCGATGTGGGTTTTGTTGATTCGTTTCGACAAATACGTCCTGATGAAGTCAATGACCGAGGCTACACCTGGACCCCCGGCTATCCCCCCCCCAACCTGTCGTCAAATGAAGTCCATGACCGGATCGATATGGTTTACTATCGAGGTGACGCGGTGTCCGTAACGAGCTCCCATACGATCGGTCCCAACCGTGAAATTTATGGCGCGGCATATAATTCCGAACTTCATTCTGACATTGAAATCGATGGCTACAATTCAGACCATCGGGCCGTGGCCAGTCATTTCCGAATTGACGGATTGTCAAAATCGACTTTGACCTTCAGTGGTCTGCCTCACAATCCTGGAAATGATAATGCCCTCAATCAAGGAAATTATGGTGATCGGTTGCTGACAACTCCCAATGTCGAAGTCGAATACGCTGCGTCGTCCGGAGCAACATGGGACACCTACGATGGAAACCAGGTATCAGGCACATGGCCCAACAACAATTGGGAATGGGGTGTGGCTCAATTGCAATCATCAGGGAACAACTCGGGAGCGGAATTTGATGCGATTTTCAGTGCCGACGAAGGCTATGGTGTGATCGTTGAATCGTTTGACTTGGTCGATTTTGCTGGATTCGCAGCTGGGCATACAGTCGAGTGGGAACTGTGGGAGGGATCCGCGGGCACGGGGGCTGTGTTGTTAGGTGGTAGCGAGCTGATTGCGGCGGATGCCATCAATACTATTGAAACCTCGATGAATCAAGCGGTTTTCGGAACGTTGACATTGCGACTGCGGCATGTTACCGGAGATGGTACCGATTTGGCAATTGATAACATTCGATTTTATCAAGTCCCTGAGCCCAACAGCTTGGTTTTGTTGACCGGAATATGCTTGGTCATGATCGGATTCAATCGGCAAAAACGGTAGCGAGTTCGATGCAGCGGCCGAGAACATGTTTTGCCAATGCAAGGCGTGGGGTGTGTGTTGTCTCGGCTGTAGCGTCGACCTACCTAACGAACCGTGAAAGGCTTCAATTCTACTTTCAATGAGTAGGCCCGATATTCTTTTGCTCGGGTGCTTATGCTGTTGCCTCCTGCGTCAGTAAACTCTTTTTTCGTTCGATTCCCCATCGATAGCCGGTCATCGATTGATTGCTGCCGATGACTCGATGGCAGGGAATCAAAATCGCGATCGGATTGGCACCACA
>JBGTHU010000588.1:0-7764 GCA_041745975.1 Mariniblastus sp. | reverse complement strand
TGTTCTTTTTTATCTCTAAGTTTGAGGTCGATCCAAACCGCGAACAGGTATTGGGGGCGGTTTCACCAATCGAAAAACCCAATAATTTGTGGCTGTTCGTCAATCGCAAATCGGGCGCGGCCACCATTAGTTATAATTCGCCACCACCACCTGGACCTTTCGCGCAGCGAATCATAGCCGCACGGCGATCGGCCATCCGAGGAGTTGCCGCCAATGATTAATGACCAAGCTTCGTTTTCTTCAGCCTACGATTTGGAAGTGAAACCTACCATGCTACCAAAATCTCAATTGTCAATTCAAGCGAACCCAAACGTTCGCACCCATCATCATCATTATCATGGGAACAATTGCAATCATGAGAAATGCCGTCACGGTTTTTCCGTGATCGAGGTGTTGACGTCGATCGTGGTGGCGATGATCGGCGTGCTGGGGGTGATGATTTTGGTTCCCTTTGCGATTCGGCAAGCCCAAACGGGGTTAGATGTGGAAGCGTCGTCCGTGGTCGCCCGCAATGCGTCGGAGTTGTTTGAAATTGGGGGGTATCGAAATAGAAGCAATTGGATTGTTTCGCCTGACCCTACCGATCCGACAACACTGGTACCGGCCAATTTTCCGGGGATTCCGATCCAACCTTATTCGATCGACCCGTTGGGCTTGACCGATGCCACGGGAATGGCCAATTATGCTGCTGCGGCATTTCCATTCAATTTAGATCCCAATTCCGCAGCGGTTTACCCGGGCAACTTGCGGATTCAAGCGGCCAATTTGAGATTGCCATTGGCTGGTGTGGCACAATTTCAACGTGGGGATGCGGTGCGGATGTTTCGAGCCCGAGACGATTTGATTTTTGGGGAAGCAATCGATTCAGCGCCCGGCACCAACGATGCGACCTTCAATGGCCCAACTCAAATTTTTGATGTCGTGGCGGGTAGTGGTGTGCCTGTCCGCCGCCAATCGGCGGGCTTGTTTTCCTGGAGCGCGATTGTCGTACCCGATGTTGCCGCGTCATTGAACACGTATCGATTGCATGTACTGGTGTATAAGAATCGGATCACCGATCCCACCGTCGAGGATACGGTGCCGATTAATTTTTCCAATTCGCCCCACATGCGAGCGGCGCGAGTGGTGACACCGGTTGATTGGGCCAGTCCGGTCAGTACGGTGCAATTTGATGACCCGGCGCTCACGCTCTTTCCTCCCGGTTCGATTAAATCAGATGATTGGGCGATGTTGATCAACCGCCGAATGGTTGGTGGTGTTCCTGGCCCTTTCCAGGTTGGTTTCTATCGGATTGTCAATCATCGGGGAGTCAATCTTACCTTGAACGGCCCCGACTTTAATTTTAATCTCGCCGATTACACGCCGACCTTTGTTGTTCACTTAAAAAATGTGGTGGGGGTTTACGAGCGAACGATCGCTCCCGAGAGTTCATCGAACTGGAACAGTACCTTTTAATCTGACACCCTGTTGTCGCCTTGACGAACTCCTTCGTTTTGCTGCCACTTCCGCGTACTGCAACAACGATTACCCATTTGTTGAAACTGAAGAAAAATGAAAACGATTCAAACTACCCGCCGCGGAATCACTTTACTGTTTGTTATCAGCTTGATCGTGTTGTTCTTGTTGATGGGGACCGCCTTTGTCGTTCTGGCCAGCGATTTCATGCGGAGTTCCAAATCACGTTCGCGGGTCGAGTTCCAAACCAATGACAATTCGCAATCATTGGTCGAACAAGCACTTTATGAGGTATTGCGTGGCCCCGATTTGAATGATGTCAATTCACCACTGCGGTTTCATGATATTTTGGCAGATCAATACGGGTATGGACTGCGGGCGCGAGTGACAAGTTGCGGCTTTGTTCCTAATACCAATCAGCAAGTCGTTCAAATTTCCGTGCGGTCACCGTTGTCCGGCAATCTGAATCGGGCACTTAGTCAGCTGGACCCGACGGTAGATGTAACGCTGGACCAATTTACTGAATCTTATGCCGGTTGCGTATTGAGCTTCATCACTGGGGTGGAAAAAGGGTTGTCAGAACGGGTTGTTTTTTATAACACGCAGGGAGTCAATGATATTAACGTTGATCCAATACTGTTTTTCATACCGGCTCGTCAATTTGGTGAGAATTATGCCTTTCCGCTGGACGATGCCTATTTGGCAACATTGATCGATTCTGATGTGATCATCAACAACCGCGATTTTTCTGGGACAGGGCCTGAGTTTGATCGGACTCGTGCCGAAAATTCTCCAGCATTGGGAGCCCTGGCTTTGGTGCCGAATCGCCAAGGCCAGCCCTTGCCCGTACTGCTTGCCAATGGTTTTGTTTCATCTAACAGCTCGAATGAGCCGTGGGATGCGGTGGACACATTTAGCAATCTATTTTTGGCGGGTCCCGACGATACGGCTGGGCGAAGGTTCCAACCAAGCTTTCATCGCGAACGATTGGTCGCACTCAACGGAGGTAACTCGGTCCCACCACCCGCTTCGGCTCGAGTTCCAAGTCACCTTTTTTCTGCCTTTGCTGTATCCAATCCATTGAATCCATTGAATTTGGTTGATACAGATAATGATGGAGAGCCCGATGCGATTTGGATGGATATCGGTTTTCCGATCCAATCGGAGCAGGGCGTATTGTATAAGCCGTTGGTAGCTTACAAGATTGTCGACTTGGACGGTCGCTTTAACTTGAACGCTCACGGTACGTTGGCCGATGCCCACCCCGATTTCGGTATTGATAGTTCATTGACCCTGCTCAACGGGGAAGCGGGTGCCATGTTGCCGCGTGGGCTCGGTTGGGGGCCAGCCGAAATTTCACTTCGTCCGCTGTTCGGCACCACTCCGGCTGGATTGAACGACTACCGTGTTTTAATTGAAGGGGACCTGGCCAATTCAGGCCGTTATGGTTTCAACAATCCGCCAGCCAACCCCAGCGTTCCCGGTTTGACTCGCAATGGAATCGAACAGGCTCGCGCGAAGATGTTCGGGCACCCCTACAATGTGGTGGACTGGTCGGCCAATCAATTTGGTACGGTTGGCAATTTGTTTGCCGGCAGCCCAATGGATCTTCACGGGCGTTTTGCGATCGGCACACCGGTCATCGCAGCGATCAGTGCCGGGATGCGAGATGATTTTCGCGACCTGAATTTCCCCGGATTTCCCAATGCGATGCCAATGATCGATATGATTGAATCGACTTCCTCTGAACCGGAGTTTTCAAGAACCAACTACAATCTCTCTTTCGCCAATTACAATCATAACAACAATGTGAATTCCGAAACGGGAGCCGATTTTCAGTATACGTTTTCTGATTTGGAAAAAGTACTTCGTCCCAATGATCTGGACAGCGAAATGTTGGCTCGCCGATTGTGGAACGTTCCGCGAACGCTAAGTGGTGGAGACGAAAGTCTGCTGCGAGACTTTTGGTTGGAGCGCCGGGATGTGGTAACGACCGCCAGTTTTGAAGTGCCACTGTCGCATGTCCCGTTTGAGCGGTTGGTTTATCGTAAAGCGATTCAAATCATCGGTGGGAGTTTGACGCCTCCCGTTGCCGCCAATACTCCCTTCACGACATTGGCTCCTCCTCAACAGGCAGCAGTGAGAACCTACGTGAATAATAACTTGAGAGGGTTGTTCGCGCCCGAGTTATATCAAGGGCTGAAAATGAATGTCAATCGCCCTTTCGGCAACGGTTACGATGATTCGGGAGACGGCATTGTCGATAGTCCGGGGGAAGAGGTGAATGAGTTCAATCGCGATCAAGCCGACTATTTCGCCGGGGTTCCTTTCCCCCCGAATGTCCAAATGGATCTTAATGGGGATTTGGCATTTAATAATGATGACCTGCTGGCGCGAGCGGTCTTTGCCAAAGATTTGTACTGCCTGATGATGTTGGTGACCGATGACTACGCGATGACATTGGGGCCACCAGCCTCCGATGAATACCAAAATTACGCTCGCATTGTTGCTCAATGGGCGGTGAATGTGGTCGATTACCGCGATGCGGATTCAATCATGACCCGCTTTGACTACGATCCCAACCCGTTTGTCGGAGGGTGGAGTCCCACAGAAACCGTTTGGGGAATGGAGCGACCGGAACTGTTAATCACCGAAACAATGGCCGCCCACGCCCGACGTTTGGAAGGTGATCCCGGTACTCCCGAACAACGTTTGCGTCCCGAACCGTTCGCCTTTATCGAGTTATTCAATCCCCATACACAAAATAGTCTGAACCAGCAGTTTGATGTGGGTCAGTACAACCCGGTCACTCAGGGCGTTGAATTAAATCGAGTAAACTTTAACGGTGATCCGGTGTGGCGATTGAGAATCGATCGCAATTCCGATCCGGCGGGGGCGCCTGCCGTTCAGGCGTTGCGGTTTGTCTATTTTAATTCTCCCGGAGCGGTCAATCGGGAGCAGGCCCAAGCGGTTGACGATGGTTTGATTGTCAATAATCCCGAAGTCTTTTATACCGATGTGGCAACCAATCCGATTCGACCGGGGATGCAAGCGGTGATTGGTACATCCGGTCGCTGTTACTTCGGTCGGCTGACTGGCAAAACGGAGGCGGACGAAAATCCGGATAATTTGGAACTGGATGATACGGCGTTTATTGAATTGCGACCGGCGACGAATCAGGTCCTACGGCGAAATTTCCCTAACACGGAGACTCGGCAAGTCGCTGCAGCGATTCCGATCAATCGGTTTCGATTGAATGCGGGTGTTGCGGCGAACGACTTACGTCGGTTTTCGGTCAGCGATCCGTATGGTGGCTATCCGGCAGTCGACGGTTTGGCCGCCACACCGATTCCCGATGGTTTCCGTTACAACGCGACATTGACAACTTGGCCGGATGCCGAAACGGAAATCGATTTCCATCGAAACGCGATTGATTTAACGGCGGTTCTGCAACAAGACCGTACTTCAGAGGGGTTCCGTGTGATTCGCTTACAGCGGTTGGCCAATCCGACCTTGCCTTGGAACGCGGCCACCAATCCTTATCTGACGATCGATAGTAAGGAGATGGATTTGTTGGCATTTAATGGTGTTCGCCCCAGCAATCAAGATCCTGCCGCCGCGAATCCTCCAGTTCTTACAACCAACAACCTTGCCGATTCGTTAGAACGGAACAATGCCTCGATCATCGATCGACAATTGTGGGCCTCGCGACGAGGTCTGAGACCGGGTATGGCTGCGGCACCGGCTGATCCACATTACATGAATACTGGCATTCGAGAATCGTTCGGTCGCACGAACGATCTGTTTGATCCGATGAACACCACCATTGCGGTTAACGAGGCGTTCCCCTGGTTGACTTGGAATAATCGACCTTACGCCAGCCATTTGGAGTTGATGAATGTGCCGGCGCTCGGGTCGGCGGAGTTGACTGCGTTTTTTTCCATGCGAGCACCGAATAGTCCTTACACCACAGCATCGGGTAATCTGAACGCGCCCGATGCTTATGGGGGAAACTTTGGTCATTTGCTCAATTTCTTTTATCAAGATTTGACGCGAGTCGAAGGGAACGCCAGTAACAGCCCCGAATTTTTCCGGATCTTTGATTTCTTAGAGGTCCCCTCGCGATATGCGGGGACAACGACCGAGTTAATGCCAGTTGCTCCCGGTGCAGGAACGGGTTTTGCATTGAACCCGTTTAACACGTTTTCACGTTATCGCGAACCGGGAAAGATCAACATTAACACGATTCAAAGCCAAGCGGTTTTTGAAGGGTTGATGGGGAATTACGCCACGGCGCCGTTGGGAGCCAACGGTTTGACCTGGCAACAATTTCTGCAAACTAGGGCGATCGGCACGAACAATGAGAATCCCTTTCGGCCTGCCGGTGCGGGTAATTATGTGCCGCCCGGTAGCGCTGTGTTTGGTGGGCCTCAATGCACCTTGTTCCGCGGTGGGAAGGCGGGAAACCCGGACCTTCCGCTGTTTGATTTCACCAGCACTTCGCCCAGCTTCAATTCAGATCGAAGTGCTTTCTTCCGCAATCAGATGCGGCAGCGACTGGGGAATTTAGTAACGACCCGATCGAGCGTGTTTGCGATTTGGGTGACGGTCGGCTTTTTCGAAGTGGCTCCCAATGGTGATCTCATGGGGCCCGATCGTGAGTTGGGGATTGAAACGGGTGAAAATCGCCGCCATCGAGGTTTCTTTATTTTCGACAGGTCGATCCCGGTAGCATACGAGCCAGGACAAAATCACAATATTGACAACGCGATTTTGGTTCGGACAATTATCGAGTGATCCAGGAAGGAGCATCGAGGGAAATGTACCATTCCCCAGCAGTCCAACAACGATTCATCTCCAATCGCAGGAGGGGGATTACGTTGTTGATGGTGATCAGTGTCATCGTATTGTTTTTGTTGATGGGGACAGCATTCGTGGTGTTGGCCTCCGACTTTTTCCGTTCCACAAAACTCCGCAGTTACGCGGACGTCCATCAGTTCGACGGCCAGGCGGTGCTCGATCAAGCGTTCTATGAATTGGTACGCGAACCGGACTTGGACGATGTGGGTTCTCCTCTGCGGGGGCATAGTTTGTTGGGGGATATGTATGGCTATGGATTCAAGGGCCGGGTCTCCAATTGTTCGCCGCATGGCAGCCAACAGTTTATTTCTGTTCGGCTGGAGATGAATACAGCGCGTTACCTATTGGATGGCAATTTGGTTCCATCCCCTGTGGTGGGAGAATGGGTGGGACAAATATTGACGTTTGTGTCGGGCGCGGGGGCCGGCATGACCACTCGCATCATTGATCAAGTCCCCTCGGGAACGGGGCAGGTCTTGTTGCTGTTACCCCAATCGCAGGACAGCCCACTGGCCGTTTCGGAATCCAATTTGCTCAACGGTGCCGAAGTGGTGGTCAACGGTCGCCCATTTACCGGAACGGGTGCGGGTCGATTCGATGCGACTCAACCACTCGATCGCCCCGCTTTCAATGCGACCGCGTTGCAACCGAATCAGGTCGGGCGATCGCGAGATGACTTGATCGGACGCAATGGGGAGGTATCCGCCGATGGGCAATTGCTGGGGTATCTGGCTCGTCGAAATGTGGATGGTACGCTGACCGCCAATCACGCATCGACGAATGAGGGTTACGACACATTTGATTATCAGAATTTGTTTTTGGCAGGCATCAGTCCACGCGGTTGGAGTGTGGAAGCCAGTTTCCACCGATCGCAATTGGCATTGAACCCACGTGGTGATTTCCGAGCGTTGCGACACCAAGGGCAGCCCAATCAAAGTTTGCTGGTTGACAACGATAACAATGGGTTTCCCGATAGCATTTGGATGGATATTGGAATGCTAG
Source organism: Mariniblastus sp. (assembly GCA_041745975.1). Taxonomy (GTDB): domain Bacteria; phylum Planctomycetota; class Planctomycetia; order Pirellulales; family Pirellulaceae; genus Mariniblastus. The sequence goes on along the minus strand of JBGTHU010000588.1, from coordinate 447 downwards.
TTCAAGCCAACGAGCAGGGGGTTCGATACAAGCCGTTGGTTTCCTACTTGGTCGTCGATTTGGATGGGCGGATCAATCTAAATACTCACGGGAACTTTTTTGAGACCGATCAGTTGATGACGGAACTGTCATTTTTACCGACCGGGTTGTTGGGGGGGGCTCCCGATCCGTCGGCCTTGCATCGCGGTGTGGGTTACGGGCCACCGGAGGTGAACTTGACTCCGCTGTTGGGGGGGGATTGGAGTTGGGTGATGATCGGACGCGATGGAATTCCGGGCCGCTACGGTTTTGATGGCCGACCGGGGTTGCCCGGTATCCGCGATCCGTGGTCGCGATATCACTTATTCGATTTTCCCGATCGCCCGTTTGCCGATCCAGTCCCCGGCACGGTGGGTGGTTCGTTTGGTAGTGCCATGGATATCCATGGCCGATTTGCGGTGGGATATC
>JBGTHU010000587.1:0-3597 GCA_041745975.1 Mariniblastus sp. | reverse complement strand
GTATCGAGCCAACGGCCCCGTGATGAATATTGACGCCTTCTATCAGGCCTTCAACGTTCAACCAGACGATGCACTCTACAAACCGGAAGCTGAACGGATCAAAATCTGGTAAGCACTCAAGATCGGAGAGGTTTCGCTTGCCTGTTTGATTTTCTCGCGCAGCCATTGGCTGATCTCGACGAACAAAAAACTCCCCATCGACTGACGGCTGGCCTGAAAAAAAGCCCAGCCCCGTTGGCCAGCGACCAGCTCCTGCCGATATTGCTCCGGTTGCCGTCGATTTCGTTTAACATTCTTTAACATCCGCTGCACGGTCTGGCCTACAATCTGCCAAACAACAGGTACATCCTCCCTCAGCGTCTTGATTTTTAGTCGGCTCACATTGAAGTCGCTACTTAGTGACACGATCAAAGCCGGACAAACCGTGTGGCACCAATTCGCTTGATCAAGCGGCGAATCTCCAGCGCGCTGATGGTCGCTATAATCCGGGGCGGAGGAAGACCGGTAGCCATGACCAGTTCGTCAAATCCGGTACCGTCGATCGAGATCACTTGTAAAATTTGTTTTTCTTGATCGCTCAATCGTAGCTCGGCTGGATTGCGGATCGTCTCGCCCGATTGAAGACGGGTTGGCGTCGCCAACGGGCCCAGCTCCTCCAACACGTCATCAGCTGATTCAACTAACTTGGCACCGTCGCGGATCAGTCGGTGGCAGCCTTGAGAAAGCCGATTGTCAATTCTACCCGGTACGGCGAACACCTCGCGCCCTTGTTCATTGGCCAAACGAGCGGTGATTAGGGCACCACTGCGACAACCCGCTTCGACCACAATCACCCCTAACGAGAGTCCGGCGATGATGCGATTTCGTCGGGGAAATGAGCCACTCTTGGGGGCCGCCCAGGGCAAGCTTTCGGAAACCAACAGGCCTGATGACGCAACTTGATCAGCCAGTTTTTGGTGATCGGCAGGATAGAGATTCAGAATCCCACCACCCAATACAGCAATCGTGCGGCCACCGGCATTCAATGCCCCCCGATGAGCCGCGGCATCGATCCCGCGAGCCAAACCCGAAACAATAGTAAAACCACGAAAGGCCAATTCAGTGGCCAGTTTTTCCGCGATGGTTAATCCGTAATGGGTTGCATGCCGAGACCCCACGATCGAAACAGCAATTGAATCGACGGGTTGCCAATTGCCACGACAAAATAAGATAGGGGGCGGATCATAAATTTCTTTCAGCGAACAAGGATATTGTTCGTCCGTTTGATCAAGTACCTCGATCTGATGTTGGCAACAAATCTGTAATTGCTGCCGATAATCATTCTCCTCGGCCGCTGCTGCGACCCGCCGCACCAACTCCACCGACATGCCGCTGACCGTTTTTAGCTCGCTGGGGGGAGCCGCAATGACGTCGCGGGCGGAACCAAACCGTTCGATCAATTCGGCAAAAATCCTAGGGCCAATCCCTTTGACCAAATGCAGTGCCAACGCTGCCTCGCGCTCCGAAAGGCCAACGTCACTTGATGGCTCGCTCGCTTCCGGCTGATTCAGGGCATTCAGCGGATTAGATATCGATTCGCTTGACGCATTTTTCTGACCTTCGTAGATTCCCTTTGGCGGAAACAGGTCAGATGATTTGAAATTTTCATTCGGTTGCATGCGATCCCTTCGGCAAGAAAAATTTGCCCTAGTTAAACCCGTATCTAAATTACCAAATTGAGACTTGATTTAATACCAGCCAGGGTACAAAACCATTTACAATCTGACTGAAGGGGCACTGCTATCAGAAAACGGCACCATTACGTCTCCGTCGTTTAAGAGTGTTGGCGTTTTCGCGCTGGTTGGTGGGTATTTGCGGAGTCATTAGCACATTCAGCAACGTTTCATCCGATCGAACTGGGGTATGCTAGCTTGCATCCGCCTAAAGTGTGCAATCGGCAGAACCGATAAAGCTTTACATGACGATTCACTTTTCTAAACAATCTCTATTGCAAGACGCAACTGATTTTGCCACTCGAAACCATCGAGTGATCAGCCAAAATATGGCCAACGTCAATACTCCAAATTACCGAACGCGACAAATGTCATTCGATCAATTTGTGGAACAGGCGACGTCCAAAAGAAAATCGAGCACTGACCCAATTAGGTTAGATGTCGAAATATCGGATGATTTAGTGACCAGGGCCGATGGGAACGGTGTTGACTTGGATGCGGAAGTGGCAAAACTGAAACGCAATGAGCTTTACCACCAAACGCTGACTCAGCTGATGGGTTCGAAAATCGAAACCATGCGTAATGCAATGCGGCGATAAAACGCATTGAACCGCGAGATGAAGCCGCCGGCAGGCGTGGTGAGAAGTCGAATTGCAACGGAAAACAGTAGTTACTTTGTTGAGAGTTGCCAGGAGTTAAGTTATGGCTTTTCAAATTTTTTCAGGTGCTGGCATCAGCGCTTCCGGGATGTCGGCGGAACGGCAGCGGATGGAGGTGATTGCCAACAACATTGCCAACGCGCATTCGACTCGCTCTCTCGATGGGGGGCCTTACCGCCGTCAGCAATTGGTTTTTTCGGCCGCCCTGGACGATTTTGACTCCCAGGGTGTGGAACACCTCGGTGGCGTAGAAGTGGTGGAACAGATCGGTGACGAATCGGAATTCCCTTGGGTCTATAATCCGGGGCATCCCGACGCAGATCCGCAAACTGGCATGTTGCAAATGCCCAACGTGAAATTACCCAATGAAATGATTGACTTGATCACTGCCTCTCGATCTTACGAGGCAAATTTGCGGGCGATGGGGAGCTTTCGACAGATGGTCGAGCAAACCTTACGGTTGCTGCGAGGAGGTTTCTGATGAATCCGATTAGTGCGGTGAGTGCCTTCAATCAAATCAATCAAATCAACGATTTGGGCCAGTTAAATCATGCTTCCTCGAGCACTTCGCTGGCCAATAAAGTGACGTCATCAGGGTCCGAACGGACTACTGGTGGGTTTGGTGATTTGGTCACTCAACTGATCCAGCAAACGAATTCGGAACAAATCACGGCTGACAACGCGATTTCAGATTTCGTTACCGGCAAAACAGACAATATTCAACAAGTCGTGATGGCGATGACATCAGCCGATCTATCATTTCAGTTTTTTATGGAAGTTCGCAATAAAGTGATTGAATCTTACAACGAACTCATCCGCATGCAGTTTTAACCGAATTTTATAATTGACGCAAAGCATTCACCATGCAGACACTGAAAACATTTCTGGATCAATCGCTGACGGTCTGGAAGGAATCGACTGGCGCTGCCCGTTTGGGAATTTTGTTGCTGTTGTTGATTTGTGTGGGTGCGATTGTCGGCGTGGGGATTTGGTCGGCCCAGCCCAACTATCTGAAATTGGCTGATAATCTTGATCACAATAAATCCAGCCAATTGATGGCCGCGTTGGATCAAGCCAACATTGGTTATCAAATTCGGGGGGCCGGTTCGATTATTTTAGTCGATGAGCGGCACTTCGGTCGGGCTTCGATCATTGCCGGCAGTCGCGGCATCAGTCCGCAGCACATCGAGTTGGAAGAGAGTTCACCCTGGGTTGACCCTGTCAGC
>JBGTHU010000586.1:0-6114 GCA_041745975.1 Mariniblastus sp. | reverse complement strand
TCCAGATTTGGCTCATCATACGATTTTGTTTGGGCCTCGCTTTGAAGGTTTGCTGAAAGATATTTTCTATGGCAAATCGCTTCCCGAGGATTTCAGTTTGTACTTGCATGCTCCGACGGTCACCGATCCTTCGTTGGCTCCCGATGGTTGCGAAGCGTTTTACGTGTTGAGCCCGGTTCCCCATTTGGGGCAAGCGGATATCGACTGGGAGAACGTATCCCAACGATATGGGGATGCTATTCTGGCGGCGTTAGATGAATATGCGCCTGGATTGAAGGACTCGGTAGTCACGCGAAAAGATTTCACACCCTTGGATTTTCAGTCTCAACTAAATGCTTTCCATGGTTCCGCATTTTCTGTTGCTCCTAAGCTAACTCAGAGTGCTTTCTTTCGGCCCCATAACCGAGACGACAAAATTCCTGGGTTGTATATTGCGGGAGCAGGCACGCACCCGGGCGCAGGCGTGCCGGGGGTAGTCAACACTGCTAAAGCGACGGTGGGGGTGATTGCAGCAGACTTCAAAGCAGAAATCGAACAACTGAAAGTGAACAATTAGAAGAGCAATGATGACCAATGCTGATAAGGTAATCCATGATCATAGCCGTTCGTTTTCGTTGGCCACCCGTTTACTGCCTAGAGCAATCGCTCCCGATGTGCGGAAATTGTACGCTTGGTGCCGGTCTTGTGACAATGCGGTCGACGAAGCGGAAAACGCTCAAATCGCTAGAACAAAAATTGCGGCTTTGAAGGACGATGTTCACCGAATTTACGCGAACGTTGAGCCCCAATTAATGGAGTCGATTTGGTTGAAGGAGGTGGCTGAACGTTACGACTTTCCAATCCAATGGCCACTCGATTTACTTGACGGTATGGAGTCCGACATCGAGTTCCGCCCTCTGCAAAATGTAGCCGACTTGGAACGTTACTGCTACTTGGCTGCCGGTGTAGTGGGGCTGATGATGAGCCGAATACTCGGTGCCCAAAATCCTGCAGCAATGGAACACGCAAAACATTTAGGGATGGCGATGCAAATGACCAATATCGCTCGCGACGTGGCTGAAGACTGGGAGCGAGGTCGAGTCTACCTGCCCGGCGATTGGTTGCCTTCAGCAGCGATTTCTGCCAATGATGTTGCTGAATTGGTGGCCGGTAAGTCTTGCTCGAAACCGTCCGATAACGCAATGCGTGAACCTGTCGAGCGACTGCTGTTGTTGGCGGAACGTTATTATCGTTCGGGTAAACGAGGTTTGGCCTACTTGCCATTCAACATGAGGTGGTCGATACGTGTCGCTGCAGATGTTTATTCAGAAATTGGCGAGGTGATTCGCCAGCACGATCACTGCGTCATGCAGCGCCGTCATTTCGTACCAAGCGGTCGCAAGTTATCCTTGGTTTGGCGATCTTGTTGGCGAGAGTTATTTGGTCGATCAAACATTCGATTTGGAAAATTTGGTTCTCAACCATCATTAGAAGTTTGGAATATGAAAATGAAGAAGGAAACCTTGTTCTTGGCATTGTTCGGTTTGTCACTTACTTGCGTAATGGCAACCGCCATGTTCGCGTTGGTCGGCTTGAATCCAAAATTGGAAAGTTACAGCCAACTACCCTGGCTATATTCATTGGGCTCTGCTTTGGCTGCGATCGGATTAGGCTGGTTTTCCAGAAAAATCTCTCGTCAACTCGATGCGGTGTCGTGATATCAACCTAGTAATGGGGCAACCGATTACCTGATCAAATTTGGGGAATCGTTCGTTTATTTGCTTACGGCCTTGCCAGCCGGCCGGCTAATTGCCAAGAGGAGTGTTTAAGAGAGAACGAGTGACATTGCTGATGGTTCTGGTATGGCGTTGACTTGAATGACTCCCGAGGAATACAACTTAGTCAGATCCCACGTCATTGTTCCTGACGATTGCTAAGGGAAGCTTGTTTCAGCACGTTAAATTCGTAATACGTATGCAGTATCATGAAGAGCCGCTGAATATTTATTGTCCTAGAGTATCAGCCTGCTCGAAGTTTCAGACCTGGCTTTCAAGAAAGAGATGTTGATGGAAAAGAGTGATCAAAGTCAAATTATTTTGATTCATGGTTTGGGAGGAAGTCGGTTAGATATGTGGCCAATCTCCCGTAAGCTACGAATCGCGGGCTTCGATCCGATCACTTGGTCCTACCGCAGTTTGGGACAAGACATTAAGGCGTTGTCGGAGAAGTTTTTGCAGTTTATACGTCAGAATTTAGATTCGAATGGACAGCAGCGAATCCATGTCGTCACTCACAGCATGGGCGGGATTATCGTACGATCGGCCTTGTCATCAGCACCCGATCTAAAATTCGGCAGAGTCGTGATGCTGGCACCTCCACATGGGGGATCGCATGTGGCTCGCAGACTGAGTCCCTTCGCGGGATGGTTGACACCCAGCCTGAACCAGCTTTCCGATGATCCGCACAGTTTCGTTAACCGGTTGCCTAATTCTTATTTGGATCGATCGATCGAATTCGGGATTGTCGCGGCGTCCAAAGATCGTGTTATTCACCCCGATAAAGTTCGACTGCCTGGGCTGGCTGATTTTGCTGCTGTCCACGGTCATCACGGGATTTTGCCCTGGTATCGCGAAACTGCTGAACTGGTACTGAGTTTTTTACAGACGGGTTCATTTGACCTTACGCGTCAATCTGCTGAGTAATCCCGAGAAAGGAGTTTTTCGACTTGAAGAATCGGCCCGCGTCGGAGAAAATGCTAATTTCCCAACCGGAGTTTACTTTCCCAAACGCGCCATCATGCATCAAACCGAATCAATTTCGCCTGTTTTCGAAATAAAGCCGCTGAAGATCGGTAATGTAGAGATTGGTTTTCCTGTCGTTCAAGCGGCTCTTTCGGGCTATAGCGATTGGCCGATGCGAGTCATCGCGCGGCGTCTTGGCGCAACGTACACTCTGTGCGAAGTGATGCTGGACGAGTTTCTGGTTAACTTAAAGGAGCGGCAAAAGACAAGTCACTTTCTTCATCTTTCCGAAGAAGAGCATCCTGTCGGGGGCCAATTGATGGGAGCCGAACCGGATCAGTTTGCCGCCGGGGCGTTGAAATTGGTGGAGGCCGGTTTTGATGTGATCGATATCAATTTTGGGTGTCCGGTAAAAAAAGTTCTGGGGCGCTGCCGAGGTGGATTTCACTTGAGCCAACCTGATACGGCTCTTGAGATCGTTCAGAGAACGCGGGATGCGGTTCCCGCTGAAATTCCCGTGTCGGTTAAAATGCGAAGGGGGTTGGACGATTCCTCGGAAAGTCGCGACCATTTCTTCGAGATTTTAGATGGAGCATTCGCGATCGGCGTGGCCGCAGTGACATTGCATGGCAGAACTGTTCAGCAACGTTACGTCGGCCCCAGCCGTTGGGAGTTTCTTCGCGAGGTCAAGCAGCATGTCGGAGATAAAACGATCTTGGGTAGCGGTGATTTGTTCACACCTTACGATTGCTTGAACATGATTCGTGAAACCGGAGTTGATGGCGTTACCGTCGCCCGGGGAGCGATCGGAAATCCGTGGATCTTCAGTCAAGTGCGAGCCTTGGCTGCGGGGGGCCCATTGCCCGATCCGCCCAGTTTGCACCAGCAACGGGCAATCTTGGAGGAACATTTTCGATTGGCGGAATCGTTGTATGGCGAAAATCGAGTCGGCCCGTTGATGAGAAAATTCGGTATTAAATACGCTATCCTGCATCCGCAGCATGACCAATTGAGATCCGCATTCGTGAAAGTCAAGGATCGGACTCAATGGACGGATGTGCTTAATCGTTTCTATCAAGACGATCTACCAGGATGCCATCCCGATGGAAAGATGCATAAAGCCCAGGGAAGCTAAGTCGGAATCGTCACTGCCATGACCAATCCACACGGCCGCAACCCTTGGAGTTTGAAAGGGGAGCGAGCGGAGAAAGGGTGGAAGTGAGAGTGGGGTGCTTAGTCGCATCCGAAAATTAGGGTACAATGGCGATATATCCGAACGCATCGTCCAATTATCCGATGGCGTCCCCAGCCCTTTTTTTACACTGGGTGTATCGATAACAAAAATCCTTTTTTTCCCAATACAACAAGAACATGATCAAAATCTTTCCATTTAACAGCTTGATGCCTTTGGCTGAGCATGCTGCCGCCGTTGCCTGCGAGCCGTATGATGTAATCAATACCGCAGAGGCACGTCAACGAGCGGCAGGTAACGAAAAGAGCTTTTTGCGTGTCGTGCGATCGGAAATTGATTTACCCGAGGACACCAATCCCTATGATCCAGTCGTTTATCAAACCGCTGCCTCGAATTTGGAAAAAATGATCGAGAGCGGATTATTGCAGTCCAGCAGCGAACCAGCGATCTATATCTACCGGCAAACCATGAATGGCAGACATCAACATGGTGTCGTTTGCACCTGTGATGCGGCGCAATATCGCCATGATTTAATCAAAAAACACGAAAAGACTCGTCCGGATAAAGAAGACGATCGAACTCGGCACATGACAACTTGCAGCGCTCATGCTGAGCCGGTCTTTTTGACGTTTCGAGGCACGCAACAAATCGCCAGTTTAATTCAACAAGCAGTGGTTTCTGATGCCATCATCGATTTCGTGGCCAATGATGGAATCCAGCATGCGGTTTGGCAAGTCTCCAATCCTACCGACTTTGTAGCAGCGTTTGCGGAACTGGAGGCCTTGTACATTGCCGATGGGCATCATCGTACCGCGGGTGCGGAGCGGGCGGCGACCGAGCGGCAAAATGCAAACCCCCATCATTCGGGGACGGAAGAATACAATCGGATTCTTTCCGTGTTGTTCCCTGCTGAAGAACTGTCCATCCTGGCTTACAACCGGGCGGTCGCTGACCTCAATGGGATGACTGCCGATGAAGTCTTGCAGCAGTTAGAGCAATTGGGACAGGTCTCGCCGACGGATAACCCCGTCCCCAACGCACCGGGTCAGCTTGCTGTCTATTTAGCAGGAAAATGGTACCAGTTCACTTTCCCAGCTGATTCGATCGATTATACCGATCCGATTCGCTCGCTGGATGTCGATTTATTGCAAACGCGAATCCTGGAGGGCGTTTTGGGGGTCGGGGACCCACGCACGGACCTCCGAATCGCTTTCATTGGCGGGATGCGTGGCACACGGGAACTGGAGAAAATTGTCGACGCGGGTAAGTTCGCTATCGCGTTTTCGATGTACCCCACCAGTATCCAGCAATTGTTGAGGGTCAGCGATGCGGGAAAGATCATGCCTCCCAAGTCTACCTGGTTCGAACCGAAGCTGCGAAGTGGTTTATTCGTCCACCAGTTCGAGAAAATTTAGAAATTGGCCCGATCAAGTCGGCTGATGTAACGTTTTAGCAAGATTATTTTATTATGATGAAAATTCTAATAGCTGATAAATTTGAAGAGCGAGGTATCGCTAAACTCCAGTCAATGGGACTGGTCATTTCGAACCAGCCTGAATTGACGGCCGATCAAATTTCCGAACAGGTCGAAGCGGTGCAACCCGATATTTTGATCGTTCGCGGCACCAAGGTCAATCGTCAGGCGATCGAGGGGGGAAAGCGACTGAAATTGATTGTTCGAGCCGGTGCGGGATATGATAGCATCGACGTCCAAGCGGCCAGTGAAAATGGCATTTATGTCGTCAATTGTCCCGGAAAAAATTCGGTGGCGGTCGCTGAGTTAGCCTGGGGATTGATCTTGGCCTGTGATCGAAGAATCCCCGATCAACACGCGGACTTGCGAAACGGGACTTGGAATAAAAAAATGTACTCCCAGGCTCAAGGCTTGAAAGGACGCACCTTGGGGATCGTGGGAATGGGGCAAATCGGACTGGAAGTCGCCCGTCGCGGGATGGCGTTTGGCATGAACGTTGTCGCCTGGAGCCGGAGCTTGACCAATGAAAAAGCCAAAGAATTAAATGTTGGTTTTTGCCCGACTTTGATTGATTTGGCGGCTCAAAGTGACATCGTCAGCGTAAACGTGGCGGCAACGCCGGATACTGAAGATCTGATTAATGATCGATTTGTCAATGCGATGCGCAAGGAAGCGACCTTAATCAATACCAGTCGCGGCAGTGTGGTCGATCAGGCCGCGTTATCCAA
>JBGTHU010000585.1:0-1986 GCA_041745975.1 Mariniblastus sp. | reverse complement strand
AAGCGGCTCCGTCGATTGGACCGAAAACTGCAGTTCGGTTTGAGAAGATCGGAATTCGCACCGTCGATCAGTTTCTGAATCAGACAGCTGAATCGATGGCCAGCAAGTTGAATTACAAACGGATCACCCCTGACTTGATTCGCGACTGGCAACACCAGAGTCGACTTGTCTGTCGAATTCCCAACTTGCGAGGCCATGACGCTCAATTGCTGGTCGCTTGCGGATATCGAGAACCCGAATTAATCGCCGAAATGTCCCCGCAAAAATTGCTGGACGTGATCCTACCATTCTCCCGCGGCAAAGAGGGACTCAAAATAATCCGCACGGGAAAAGAACCCGACCTTGAAGAAATCACCAACTGGATCGACTGGGCAGGAAAAACTCGTTCCTTAAATGCCGCCTGAAGTAGGTGAGGTGTTATTTACAAAAAAAGCACTAGTGAGCAATCCTCGGCTCAACTGAGCCATCGGGCACTGACCACTCTTGAATGCCACCTTTCAGTTTAGCAAATCCGGTATGTACCGTTTTTGCGCTATTGAAACACGTCGCACTTTTGAACATCAAAAGGTAAAAAACATCGGTTTTTTTCGACTCAAATTGAAGTCGGGCTGACTGGATTTGAACCAGCGACCTCTTGACCCCCAGTCAAGCGCGCTACCAGACTACGCCACAGCCCGTTATTGCTATGATTCTTTGAACCATAACCCCTTAATTCATCATGTTATCTTCTAAACACCCATTTCGTCAACCGCAACCCGCATGTTATTAAGCAGCCGAGAGCGAAACAGGTACGCATTGTTAAAAGCGTCTTGAAGCGACGCTGCTACTTTGAGGAAGTAAAATACTCATCTGCTGCCCGCCTAAACATTTAGATATTACATCTTTGCCAATCGATTGGATGATTTGCAGGCGGCATAATAAAGCCAGCTCCTCCGGCAATTATAAAACGCCTGATTCCTTTTGCCTAGCAGTCTGTCGGGAACTCCAACTGGGGAGGCTCGGAAGGAGCGATTGACCGACCGATGGTTCCGTTACGAGCTCAGCCAGGCGGAATTCGTCGATTTAGTTGTCAATTGGAGCGATGATCAGCGTAATGTGTTCGCATTATTCGCCTTTCCCGCTCTCTGCTGCTCTCTGCTGCTCTTCCTTCGCTTTCCCAGCATTCTCGGAATTTCGGAAAACAGCAGCTCTCCTGTAGCATTCTTGCATCCAGTGGTTAAACTGATTTGATGAACAATAAACAAGATTATCTGACGTTGATCCAAGAAGTAGTGGGACACCCCAACTATCATCCGTTGAAGCTGCGCGAGATCGCCAAGAAACTGGGGATGCTGGATGAAGAAAAGCAGCTTAAGCGGGCGGTAAAAAAACTAATCAAGCAAAATTTGATCGAATATGGAGCCAAGCACCGCTTGTGTTGGGTCGGCCCGGACCCGCAACAGAATCCAAAGCCATCTAAATCGACGGATTCAGCGAACGGTCCGAAGAGCGAACAAGCGGATGATTTGGCCACCTCCAATCAAAAAAGCTCACCCAGCCCAAACGATTTGACAGGTACATTTCGCCGAAATATCGCGGGGTTCGGCTTTTTCACCCCTCATGATTCGACCGCCATTGATCGTTCGGATGATATCTTCATACCCCAGTCGCAAACGTTGGACGCGGCGGACAAAGACACTGTGCGAGTCAGACTTTCGTCAGGATCGAGAGGCTCGCCAAGCGCAGGTCGCAAACAAGATGGAAAATCAGGCAGATCGAATCGCCCTACGGCTCGGATTATCGAAGTTGTCCAACGCCATACCAATCGATTTGTGGGAACTTATTCTGAGGCCGCCGAGCAAGGGCTTGTAATGGTCGATGGCGGAGTGTTTGAGAGCGGAATTTTTGTGGGAGATGCCGCCGCCAAGAACTGCCGCATTGGTGACAAAGTGGTTATCGAAATGGTGCATTTTCCCTCCGCGCGAAACGACGGCGAAGGGGTGATTG
>JBGTHU010000584.1:0-7375 GCA_041745975.1 Mariniblastus sp. | reverse complement strand
GTGTCGTACCGCCACACGGATGTCGGATACTGCTTCGGGGACTTTGAATCGTGGGGCACTCCCATGCCGCAGCAGAATCAAAACGTCCCCCTGATCGTGAATCTTTCTCAGTAATCCCATCTGGCGAAAATTTTCAGGGGGAAACCAGTTCGAGTTCCATCCGCCGCTGACCACAAAAATCACGGCAGCGTTGTTGGCCTCGGAATGTTCGACGGGTTGGATGATATCATAAGTCAGTGCCATGCCCGACTTTCGACCATAGATCACTTCGCCTGCCAGTCGGGGAGTCGCCGAATCAGCGTCAATCGAAAGAGCGTGGGTCGAACCAGACGAAGTTTCGTTGGCAAGTGTCGCCGGTTGAGCGCCTGCCGACCATTGAGAGGGGAGCAATAACAACGTTAGCCAAAATAAATTAAATAAACGTGGCATGTGGGGTATCCTGGACTGCTTAAATGTTGGGGCGTAAAAAACGGTTTCTGTTCACTGATGAACCGCTCTCCTCGTATTTAGCTGAGCACTATCGGTCAACAGTTACCGTTAAATATAACCGATTTCTTGCCGAAATTGGGGTGACCCGATGAAATCCTGCACCGTCCCTTGTCTGGCCGGCATGGAAGTTTTGTGGGCTCAAGGGATGCGACCGTCCAGTGATTTCTAGCCGGACTTGGAGGTTTATCCTACTAGCGGTACGCTTATATCTGCCGCTCGCCTCAAACAAAAGGGAGCCCGGTCGACAACCGGGCTCCCCCTTGGATTCATGTGAGGCCAAATTATTTTTATTGCAACGGAACTGCCGTTTCCATTGGCCGGTTCAAGGCTGTTTCTCTAAAGGGATCATGCCCTTTGGAGTGTCGCCCATTTTCTTTAGCATTTTCTATGATTTTCGCTTTGACCGGGAGCGAGTCAGGCCCTTTAGGAACAAAGCTTAGTGTTGTCGATCGGAACCGGGGCGCCGAGGAAGTTGTCCTCCGCCGCCGTCGCCACCGCGACCGCCTGCGCCTCCACGCCTAACGCCCTCTCCACGTTGGCTCTCTCCACCGCGGCCACCGGCTCCTGCACCGCCACCTCGTCCTGCTTCACCGGCACCACCGCGTTGGCGATTTTGTTGCCCTCCTCGATCGGCCATTCGATCTACAAAGGCTTTAATTTCTTCGCTATCAATGATTCCGTCTTCGTTGGCGTCGATGCGGTCAAACATCGCTTGCGCTCGTTCAGGTACATCTTCTCGATTGATTTTGCCATCGCCGTTGGTATCAAATTGCTGCAGTCGCTCGATCATCGCGTTTCCGCCTCCCTGCCCACGACTGCCTTGACCGCGATTGCCTTGACCTTCCGCACCTCGTTCTCCCCGTCCACCTTCACCGGCTCCCGGTCGTCGATTGGGGCGCATTAATTCGTCCATGGTCAATTGTCCATCACCATTGCGATCGAGTGTTTGTAGGACTTTGGTGGCATTTTCGATTTCCTCTTTGGACAAAATGCCATCGCCATCGGCGTCCAAAGCTCGCATCAATGGGGAGTTTCGTAAAAGTTCCATGGGATTGCCTGGGCCTGCGCCTCTGGGGCCACCAGCACCACCTCCGGCAGCGCCACCACGGCGATTGCCACGATCTTCTTGGGCCATCGTTTGACCGACAACACAGAACATTGCCAAACAGGCAATCATTGTGAATTTAAGAATCTTCATTTTCATTTTCTCCAAAAATAGGATGTTGTGATTGTTGATTGTCCAAGGATGAAACCGCGTGTACAAAGTTTCGGGTTGGATTTTTGGAGAATTTTTATAAAAAAAACGAAAAAAACGGTTGGCTGGCTTTTTTACGGGTTAGACTTTAACTTTTATTCGTCAATAATTGATGGGGGTTTGGGTGAGTGAACTGGTGGGGTGAATGTTGTGGGGCCGACATAAATCGGCCACACGATGCTAAGTACCGGTTTTAACGAATATCAGCGAGAAACAATCATGTGTAAACGACAGCAAGCGATGATTTTCCACATCCCGAACCGAGTTTCGGCAGGATTTACGTTGGTGGAGCTATTAGTGGTTGTCGCTATCATCGGAATTTTGGTGGGAATGATTTTCCCGGCGGTGCAAGCGGTGCGAGAATCAGCCCGCAAGACCCAATGCATGAATAATTTGCGGCAACTGGGATTGGCGTTTCACAATTATGAAGGAGCGACTTCGCTAATTCCTCCATCCCGCGCAGCCGATGAATTTTTGACTTGGCCGGTCTACTTGATGCCCTTCATGGAGCAAAACAATTTGGCCGATTTGATGGATCTTAGACGTCCCTATTTCATGCAAGATGCGGCCGTTATTCAAAACGAAGTCCCTATATTGATCTGCCCCAGCCGCAGCCTGCGGTTCAGCAACGTCAGCATCGAGGAATCAAAAAACGGACCCGTCGGCGCTTGCGGTGATTATGCCGGCAATGCGGGTTCGTCTGCTTATTTTCCCGGTGATCTCTGGTCGATGTTTGAGGCTGAAGTCGACGGCGTCATCAATTCGGGTTTGGCCGTCGACAATCCTGTTGAAAATTGGTTGCTGCCTCATCAAGGGCGAGGCCGTTACCGATTCGCGGATGTCAGTGATGGGTTGAGCCAAACGTTTTTTGTCGGGGAAAAGTATGTCAATGTTTACGGAGCCCAAAAAGGGGGTGGGTGGGGTGATGGCTCAATCTATAACGGTGACGACCCCGAATGTGCAATGCGAATCGGTGGATTTGGGATGGGGCTGGCGAGGTCGGAAGATTTTGTCTTGTCACCCGGCGAGTTTCCGATTTTCGGCAGCCCACACTGGGGGCTGGTCCACTTTCTAATGGGGGATGGTAGCGTGCGCGGTTTTTCCACCAGTTTGGATGAGGAAACCCTGTACCGGCTCTGCTCTCGCAACGATGGTTCTTTTGTTCAACTGGATTGATCTTCAACTGGTTCGCAATATCTTCAACTGGTTCGCAATGCATCGCAACTCCCTGTTTTTTGTCGGCACCCAGCCAGAAATCGCTCATCATGCCAAACCACTGATGTCCCGCTTGCCATTGCAAGTGGTGCCACCGGAGGAAGTGACCTCCATCGCTCAACCCGGCGACGTTGCGGTGTTTTATTCGGAGCATTTCGACCGCTTCCGCCATGCGATCATGACCCTCAAGCAAAATCAGGTGGCCACGCTGTACATGATCGACGGCATTTTGGAATGGCGAAACGCTTGGGAAAATCGCGATGACGAACCAGCATGTCCATTCACCATGCGGCCCGTTCTCTCTCACAAGGTGGCTTGTATCGGCAGTTCACAAGCGAGAATTTTGTCCGCTTGGGGAAACCAACCTAAGATTGAAGTCACAGGAGTGCCCCGTTTTGATCATTTGATTCCGTCGCCGATTTCTCTCGCTGGCGATGAGAACATTTTTAGGGTTTTAATCGTCACAGCCAAAGTTCCGGGTTTCACTCCAATTCAGGTTGCGCGTACCCGACAAAGTTTATTCGATTTGAAACACTGGTTCGATCGAAATAAAGAAAAACAATTCAGCGGTCGCAAAATTGAATTTCACTGGCGATTGACGGCTGGTTTGGAACGTGATCTGCAAATCGAAAATCAGTTAGGTGATTTCAACGGCAGCGATCTATTTCAGCAATTGCAAACCGTCGATGCCATGATCGCAACCCATTCAACAGCGATGCTGGAAGGAATGCTTGCCGGGTTACCAGTCGCTTGTTTGGATTATCAGCGTTGCCCCAATTATTTGGAAACTGCTTGGACGATTACTCAGGCCGAAATGATTACGGAGGTGATGGAAGAACTTGCACAACCTCCTGAATCGAAATTATTTTTTCAGCGAATGCAACTTGAAGATGCATTGGCGTTTGCTCCGGTAACCCAGCGAACTACCACCGCGACAGACCGACTGACTACCCTGATCCAGTCAATGCAGCGGTTGGCTGTTCAATGCATCGCGGCGGAGAAGGAGCTTCACTTCCCGCCGAGGTTGCTCGCCGATGATGAAACCGCAATGAATGCAGTGCCTGCCCGCATGAATCATCGAGCGGTATTTCAAAAATTTCCCGAGTTTGATGTCGATGATCGGGTTGAACTTCAATCTGAGTTGGCTCACGCGCGGCGCGAAATCGCTCATCTGAATCGCGTGTTGTCGCAAAAGCAGGCGGAGTTGGATTTGGCTCATTCCATTTTTGCTCAAATTCACAAACATCCGGTGGCCGGCCCGATTGTCCGTATGCGGCAGCGTTTTCTCGATTGGTTCAACCGCAATCAACCTTGCCAGGAGCCATCCCCGTGATTGAGCAACTACAGCGCAGTCAACATAAACTCTCATCGCAGCGACTGGACGAACCGATTGTGCTGTGCGCTGCGGATGACCATTACGTGCGACCGCTGGCCGTGACCCTCTATTCGGCGGCTCGATCGCTGCGAAACGGAAGCCGGTTACAAGTGGTTGTAATGGATGGCGGAATTTCAGCTGCCAACTGGCAAGGGTTACGCGAAACATTACTCGATTTGCCAATCACGGTTTATCGTTTACAACCAGACCACCAGGAGTTGAGTGATTTAGTGACGTCGCATCATATCACTCATACCGCCTATTTTCGCTTGTTGGCCGCACGGCTGATTCCCGACTCCATTGAGCGAGTGATTTATCTCGATTCCGATGTGCTGGTACGGGGAGATTTGACCGAGTTGTGGTCGTGTTCGCCCGGCGATAATTATTGTTTGGCCGTTCCCGATATCGCTTGCCCGTTCGTCGACGCCAGACGCTGTGACCCGCAATTTCGCAAATCGATTCCGTGGTTGGCGGCTTTGAATCCGATTCCAAACTGGAGACAACTGGGATTGGATGGACAATCCGCTTACTTCAACAGCGGCGTAATGGTGATTAATCTAAAACGTTGGCGGGAAGAAAAAATTGAACAACGTCTGTTGAACTGCTTGCGCGAAAACGCCAAATTCGTTTGGTGCTGGGATCAATACGCATTGAACGTCGTTTTCCATCAACAATGGCAACCACTGCCAATGCACTGGAATCAAGGAGCCCACCTGTTTGAGTATCCCGACGAAAACTCGATTCCGATTAACACCCAAGAATTTCGTCGAATGCAAGATCGGCCATCCTTGATTCATTTTACAACCGAATTCAAGCCATGGCACGCCAATCGATTTATGCCATCAAATCACCCCTGGCGACAAGCTTGGTTTGAGACATTGGATCAAACTGCCTGGAGGGGATGGCGACCGACACCAAGCCCCTTTTCAATCCAGCAGTGGTGGACCGCTCAAGCCATCCGTGGGGTGCGATGGGGAACCGTTCAATCTCGTAGATGGTTTGGGTAATCGAGGATCATGACAAGCGATTTGAACAAGCGAGTGATTTTCGATGGTACCCATTCAGGTTCCGAAACATTGGACGTGGATCGAGCAACCCAAGCCGAATCGTTGATGCCAGATCAGTCATTTCCCAATGATCACCAGCCGGATTTTCGCCATGAATATTCGAGGGTGCCATTTACGATCTTCACGATTCCCAAACCCTTTATCGGGCCGACGGCGGTACTCCAAACCAATGCGATCAGTTCTTGGAAACGATTGCATCCCAGTATTGATATCATCCTAATCGGTGACGACCCGGGTGTAGCTGAATACGCAGCGCGCTTGAACGTGGGGCATCAGCCTAAAATCAGCCGCAATCGACAAGGAACGCCACTGCTAAGTTCGGCTTTCGCGACGGCCGCCACAATTGCCCAATGGCCGATTACGGTTTACTGCAATTGTGACGTGATCTTGCTGTCTGATTTTACCAACACTGTGAGTCGTTTACACCAGCTCTTTAGGCCTGAAACATCAGGGCCTGAAACATCAGGGCCTGAATTCTTGGCCTTTGGTCGGCGGCATGATTTGTTGGTCGAGCGGGAATTGGATTTTAGCGATCCGGGCCAAATCGAATGGTTGGAGCGGGAACTGGAAAGCTTTGGACAGCCGGCTGCGGTCGTTTGCAAGGAGTATTTTATCTTCCACCGACATCAATTTAACGATCTCCCTGACTTTGCCGTCGGTCGAGGCAATTGGGATAACTGGATGGTGCACCACTGCAAACAAAACGGCATCCCGGTAATTGATGTCTCTCGACAGACCCGAGCCATTCATCAGGCTCACGATTACAGCCACCTCAGCCGCCTGCCGTCCGAAATTCCGAAAGCTCACCCTGCCATTGAGTCAGTAGCTCACTGCCAATCGGAATTATCATCGATTGGCGGTTCGCGTGCTGCTGAAAAAAGATTGACTGAATCGGTGAGTGTTCCGGCAGTCATAAAAAAGAGTCGATGGTCATGTTATGTGGCGGGGGAAGAGGCGAAAGAAAATCAGCGATTGGCTGGCGGTCGACACGTAATTGCCGGTTCGACACCGACCTGGGTGCTGGCCAATGATCAATTAAAACCAGTCAAGTTCAGCTGGTTGAACTGGCGTTTTTATGCGGACCTACCACGCTTCTTGCGGCTGAGCTGGGATTTGCTGAAATCACGTTAATTACTCCGCTCCGCCGCTCGACTGACACTCAATTACGCCAACCAATTTTACTCCAACAATTCCGCCGTGCATGTTTCTTTTTTCTGTTATCGTTTCCGCAATTTTAGTCGTTGCCGCTTTGGTGCAACTGATGATTGCGATCGCTTTTGAGAAGAGCTTCAACCGCAATGCGGATCAGGCAAGACGATTTTGTCAAAACTTGCAAAGTGAAGAATCACTCCCCTTGGTCGCAGTGGTACTCGGTATCCGCGGGTGGGATCCTTCGTTGCAAAATTGCTTGGCCGGGTTGCTGAATCAGACTTGGCCCAATCTGCAGATCCAAATCATTATCGACAATCGACATGACGCGGCTTGGCGGCGTATTCATCAATTTAAAGAGGATTTTGATCAGCGGGATAGGATGCAGATCAGTGAATTGCACGAACCTTATGCCAGCTGCAGTCTTAAATGCAGTGCGATGATTCGAGGCATTGAAAAGTTAAGTGACGATGTTCAGTACGTGGCGACGATCGATGCCGACGTGACCCCTCATCCAACTTGGTTGACTGAATTAATTTCTCCACTGATGACGGATGTGGAAATCGGATTGGTCACCGGCAACCAGTGGTTTGAGCCGCCGATTGATGGGAATTGGGGAGCATTTTTGAGGAGTACTTGGAGTGCTGGAGCGTTGGTGTTGAGCACCTATTTTGCCAATCCGTGGGCCGGGTCGATGGCAATGCGTCGACAACAGATTGAGCAACTGGATTTGATTGAATGCTGGAAGCAATCGGCGGTCGACGATGGCCCGTTGGTGAGTGCTTTTATCGGTTCAAGTCTGAGGAGGCACTTCGTCCCTTCCCT
>JBGTHU010000583.1:0-1518 GCA_041745975.1 Mariniblastus sp. | reverse complement strand
CCTGAACGTTGACTGAAAGTTTTCATGCTTGTTGTTCGCCGAGTCCAAGAAAGCGACCTTGACCCACTGTTCGATTTGATCCAGCGAGCTGAGTTCGGATTGACTACGTTGAATATCTCTCGGGACGAATTAGCCGATCGGATTCATCAATCGATGTTTGCGTTCTCTCAGAACGTCACCAAACCCAGCGGTCAAGTCTATGTTTTTGTGATGGAGGATGTGAACCGTGGCGCGGTTGTAGGCACCAGTTCGATCTACTCAAAGATTGGCGGGTTTGAGCCAAATTACTCTTACGAGATCGAAACTTCAATCCATAGCTCGGTCGACTTGGGCGTCCATAAAGAGATTGAAATCCTGCATTTGCAAGAAGAACATGACGGCCCCTCGGAGGTAGGCAGCTTGTTTTTATCGCCGGATTATTGGGGCGCAGGATTTGGGAGCTTGTTGAGCCTGGCTCGTTTTTTGTTCATCGCTCAATTTCCTAAACGGATGGAGCGAGAGATGATCGCGGAGATGCGGGGCGTTGTCGATTCGAATGGCGTTTCGCCACTTTGGTCCGCATTAGGGTCTCACTTTTTCCAAATTGATTTTCCCAAGGCCGATACGCTTACGGCTCGTTCGAAAAAGTTTATCGCTGAATTGATGCCGGAGCATCCAATTTACATTCCGCTGCTCCCTGAAGCGGCTCAACAGGTGATTGGCCAAGTTCACGCTAACACGCGGCCCGCATTGGCGTTATTGCAACGGGAGGGTTTTGAATATCGGAATCGGATTGATATTTTTGACGGAGGGCCCACCTTGCATTGTGCAACTGATCAGATTCGGGCCGTTCATGAAAGTCGGATCGGGACGGTTGGGGCAATTGCATCCCAAATCGAATCCGAAGATCAGAACACCCAAGTCATCAGCAACGCTTCGCTCGATTTCCGTGCCTGCTTGGGAACCATCGCCTGGGAGGATAGTGGGGCCGTGATCGATCAAGTAACCGCATTGACCTTGGAGCTTAAAGTCGGCGATGCCATCCGCAGTGTATCATTGAAACCATCCACTCCCTCCACTCCCTCCACTCCCTCTTCGGAAAGGCAAGCATCACAATGACTCGATTGCTATCCTTTTGGCCTACCCAAAAATTGATGACTAATGATTAACCACCAGGATCGTAATTTGATTTTGCTGGGGCCTCAGCCGCAACATGGAACTCTGAAACGGGTACTCAGTAAATTGCCGCGCCATGGCCCCATTGGAATGATCACCGCCGGCTGGGAGACCGACGAACGCGAGGATCATGCATTGAGACAAGCCATCGAAGATGAAGCCATCAATTTGAATTTGTTTCAGCGAACCGAACATTTGTTTCAAGAAGATCCTGAATTGATTCGGCGATTACAAGATCGACAAGACGAATTGCGACATGTTCGAGACGTCTACAATGAACGACTCAAACAACTGTGCAAATCCGCTCGGCGACTTTTTCATCGCGACGATCCCTTGATCGATTTCCATGAAGAACGGCAGCAA
>JBGTHU010000582.1:0-5426 GCA_041745975.1 Mariniblastus sp. | reverse complement strand
GCCCTTGCTCGTGTTTGGTTGCTGCTGTGGACCCGCTATCGTCGCCACGAAGTGCTGTTTGTTTCGGTTCCTCCGATGGGATATTTGCTGAACCTTTTTGTGGCCAATCGCTTCAGTATGATCATTTGGGATCTTTATCCCGATACCTTCAAGATCACGGGCATGCAGGAGTCACATCCCCTCTATCGTGTGTGGGCCTGGCTCAATCGCCACTCGTTTCATCGTGCCTACCGGTTGTTTTCAATCAGCGATGTGATGGCAGAGGCAATGACGCAATATGTGCCACGAGAAAAAATAATCGTCCACCCTATTTGGTCAATTTTTGCCGAGAATCAACGTATCGGAAAAACCAAAAATCAATTCCTACAAGAGCATCAATTGCATGACAAGTTTATTGTGCAGTACTCAGGAAATATGGGCTTGACCCATAATGTGGAAATCTTGGTTGATATTGCCGAACGGTTACAAGATCAACCGAGTATATTGTTTCAAATCTTCGGACGGGGGCCGCGACAACCGTTCATCGAACGAATTGTCCAAGAACGTCAATTGGCCAATGTGCAAATGCTTCCGTTTCAGTCTGACGAGATGTTCCCCCATTCATCGTCGGCCGCTAATTTGGGGGTGGTGATTCTGGATACCAAAGTAAGTAAGGGAAGCGTACCGAGCAAAGCCTATAATCTAATGAGTTTTGGAATTCCCTCCCTCTATATCGCCGGTCCCGATAGCGAGTTGGCAATTTACGCTGATCGATTTCAACATGCGAAATGTTTTTCTCCAGACCAGCTGAACGCAATTACCGAGTTTATCATTGAAATGGCCGGTTCACCCGATCTTCAACACCAATACAGTGTCGCTGCGGAATCTGCAGCCAGCCATTTCAGACCTGCCAATGCCAATGCCTTCGTTGACAGTTATCTCGCATCTGGTTCTTGAATCATGATTCGTTGGTTCAAAGATAATTTCAAAAATTTGGGCGGATGGCGAACTGCGCGGAAGTTAGTCGTCTTCAATGTCGATGACTACGGGAATGTTCGCATCCCGTCGCGACAGGCTCGCGATCGGTTGACCACGGCTGGAGTGAAACTGACTGGCCGCATGGATCAGCTCGATACCCTAGAAACGCGACAAGACTTGGAAGCCCTGTTTGAAGTGCTCGATTTCTTCAAAGATCATCAAGGACGACCCGCCAAATTTACCCCCTACACACTTTCCGCTAATCCGGATTTTGCGAGGATCCAATCCGATAAGAAATACCATTGGGAGTTGCTGCCGATAACGTTTCAACGGTTGGCCGAGACTCAACCAACCGCCTACCAAGGGGCTTGGGATTTGTGGCAAGAGGGGATTGCCCAAGGATTGATGCAACCCCAGTTCCATGGTCGCGAACATCTGAATCTGACGCTGATCCAACACAAATTAGACCAAGCTGCGAATGACCTTAGCCAGAATTTGCAAAACGAGTCGATGGCGGGGATCGAATCAGACCTTCCCGGCATCGGGTTCACACAAGCCTTTGCTTTGACTCCCCAAAAACCAATCGACGAACAATTGGCGATTCACCGAGAGGTGATCACCAGTGGGATGGCGACGTTTGAACAAGTCTTTGGGTTTCGCAGTCTGACGTTTACTCCTCCCTCCCAGGTGATTCATCCTACCCTCTATCAAGTCGCTGAAGATTTGGAAATCCGCGGTATCGATAAACCTTACCGAGTACTCCGAGACTTGGGGGATGGGAAACGCTTTATCGAGAAGAACCGATTGGGACGCCAGAGGTCTCAGCAACATATTACCATCGTCCGAAATGTGGTGTTTGAGCCGGCCGAAGTTGCGAGCTTCGACCCCGTGCAGCGGGCTT
Source organism: Mariniblastus sp. (assembly GCA_041745975.1). Lineage (GTDB taxonomy): Bacteria > Planctomycetota > Planctomycetia > Pirellulales > Pirellulaceae > Mariniblastus. Next base: position 3,568 of record JBGTHU010000582.1, on the reverse strand, counting down.
TGCAGTTGATGGAGGCAGCCTTCCGTTGGGGTAAACCGGCGATTATCAGTTCCCACCGAGTCAATTTTTGCGGGCATATCGATCCCGAATACCGAGCAACAGGTTTAGCCAATTTGAAACGATTGCTGGATGGTATGCTGCAACGCTGGCCCGATATCGAGTTTATTTCCGCCGATCAATTGGTCCAGATCATTGACGATTCAACCCCATGATCTGCGTCAGCAAGATTTTTTTGGCCACAATCTATTGGGGAGTTAAGCCGAATGGCGTTTTACTCGATCCCAGGCTCTGTCTGGGATGGTGAAACGATGGCAAGTTGCAAAAAAACGTATTTTGGTTTTCGTATTGCCAAGCAGGCCTTGCCACCCCTGCCGGTTTATCCGGCAGGAAGGTAAGTTTGATTCGGTAGCAGCGAACCGCTGAGTGTAGCTGAGTGTAAACCGTTGAGTGAAGATAACAGCCGCGAAGCGGCGGCAGCACCTAGCCATGGGTCGTGACCCATGGGGGTCGGCACAAAACCATTGCATTAGCCGCGAAGCGCTGACAGCAATCTGGCTTTGCGCGGCAACCGCCCCTGATGTCGGCGCTTCGCGGCTGTAACCCATGGGGAGGCGACCCGCATTCCATGGGTTTACACCCATGGCTAGGTGCTGCCGTCGCTACGCGACTAACGCCCTGCCAGCGTGAAATGAAAAGACATAATGCCTGTAACGTCATGTTAAGATCAAAGCTACCTAGTCAATGCAGTTTAACACCGTTTCACCATCCCAGGCTCTGCCTGGGATCGAACTGGGTGCCGGCTCCTGCCGGAAGTGACGCGGATTCGTCCGGAAGAGCCGGGGTGCATGGCTTTACTAGGCAGCGCCTGGGAACGAGAACCCAAGCGCATGAACCCACGCGGATGAACTCATCCCAATGATTGAAGTATCAACGCCATGAATTATCTACGCCGCTGGCTTTACTTAGGGTATTATTTTCGCAATATGAATTGGGAAATGCTACGCCGGTTCATGGCGTTTACCCGCCAACAGCAGGGGACCCCCTATTGGCGGCAATGGCTGGCGATTTTCAGTAGTTCGCTAAAATATAACATTTCCCCCTTGGAGTATTATCAGTTCCGGTTCGCTGATCTTTCGCCAGATCAACGGCAAACATGGGCTGGGACAGGGACGATGTATGAGTTCCAATTGGTCGCCAATCCACTGCAGAGCCGCGAGGTGTTGAATGACAAAAGAAAATTTTATCAAGCGTATCGCCAATTTTTTCGCCATCAGATGTTTACCTTGGAACAACTGCAAACGGATCAAACTCTAGTGGAATCCTTGTTGAAACAGTCTCCCCAACTGGTCTTCAAATCGGCAACGGGTAAATGCGGGACGAGTGTCAGGATTGAACCGAGTGCTGAGTTTGACCCGGCGACGTTGATTCCTTTTATGCAGCAACATCATTACGATTTGGTAGAGACGTTCCTGCAGCAACATCCTGCGTTGCATCAGCTTTCTCCATCGGCCGTCAATACCGTCCGAATTTTTACTCGGCTGGATGAACAAAATCGCTGTATCATTTTAGGTTGTCGGTTGCGAATCTCCGTTAACTCGAATGTGGACAATTTAGCGGCCGGGAATCTGGCAGCTCCGGTTGATGAAAAAACGGGAATCGTCAGCGGAGAGGGTGTTTATTCCGACATCACCAAATCCCCGGTGTCGGACCATCCGGTAACGGGGGTGCCAATTGTCGGTTTTCGGATTCCTTTTTGGTCAGAAACGTTGGCAATGGTTGACCAGGCGAGTCGATTACATCCTGAGAATCGCTCGATTGGGTGGGATATCGTGATCACGGAGGATGGTCCCGGTCTAATTGAGGGGAATCACGATTGGTGTAAGTTGGTGTGGCAGTTGCCAGTAAAACAGGGTCTGAAACGGTTGCTGGAAAAGCAACCTGTTGGTGTAAGAATCGATGGTTAAGCGAAGTATCGATATTGGGGTCAGCTTGGTAGGCTTAATTGTGCTGTTCCCCCTGTTGTTGGTACTCTGGATTTTGGTCCGACTGCGATTAGGATCCCCCGCTTTTTTTCGTCAAACTCGCCCGGGCATAGATGGCCGGCCTTTCCAAATGGTAAAGTTTAGAACGATGACCAATCAGACAGACAGTTCAGGGAATCTGTTACCGAACGAGCAGCGGATGACTCGATTTGGTAATTTTCTGCGTGCGGCCAGCTTGGACGAACTCCCCGAACTATGGAATGTGTTGAAAGGTGATATGTCGCTGGTCGGACCACGTCCGTTGCTGATGGAGTATATTCCGTTCTTCAACCAAACTGAGAATCGACGCCACGAGGTTCGGCCGGGGATTACCGGTTGGGCTCAGGTCAACGGTCGCAATGCGGTCTCCTGGGAGGAGCGGCTGGAGATGGATGTTTGGTACGTCGATCATCAATCAACCTGGTTGGATTTAAAGATTCTCTGGCGCACCTTGTTTAAGGTGGTGGCTAGTGAGGGGATTGCCCCCGAAGGGAAGGTTACAATGGATCGTTTTGACGATTATGTAAAAGGCAAATTAGCCCAAGGTAAAGAATAAATATGAATGTTCTGGTTACCGGTGTTGGTGGTCCAACGCCTCGATCGTTCGTGCGTGCGGTGAGACTATCGCAAGAGCCAAGTCTAACTGATTGTCGCTTTGTGGGGGTCGATTGCAATCGGATGGCCTACGGTTTGTATGAGAAACAATTGTTTGACCGCTCTTACGTCATTCCCCGCGCTGATGGGGATGATTATTGGGACCAATTGCAAACGCTGATCGACCGAGAAAGAATCGATGCTGCCATCGTGCTGCCTGAATTGGAAGTGCTGGAATGGGCCAAACATATTGATCGGATTCAGCAGGGTATCAAGGTGCACCTTCCTGAGTACCGTTTGGTTGAGTTGTTAATTGATAAACATCGCTTGCATCAGGCTTTGATCGGCAAGGAGTGGATACCTCGTTTTGTTGTGGTTGACCCCCATGATTTTTCGTATGACCAGGTTGCCCAAGAATTGAATCAAAATTTTTGGATTCGAGGTACGGTTGGCTCGAGTGGTTTAGGATCGTTGCTAATAAACAATGAAGCCACCTTAAAAAATTGGATTTCGATTAATCCCGATGTGGACGAATTTATCGCTACCGAGTATTTGCCCGGACGCAATTTGGCCTGTAAGTTACTTTATTTCAATAATCGATTGGTCCGGACGGCTTGCGCGGAAAGGGTTAGCTACATCATGGCCAAGGTAGCCCCTTCTGGAATTACGGGAAATACTGCATTCGGTCGCTTAGTCAACGAACCGTCTCTGGTCGCACTCGCCGAAAGCGGATTACGGTTTATCGCCGACGCGGCTGGTTGCCAACTGAATGGGATTTTCACAGTAGATTTTAAAGAAGACGCCGACGGCCGTCCCAAGATCACCGAAATCAACGTGCGACATGTGGCGTTTACCCATGCAATGGCGGCGGGAGGGGCGAATTTGCCAGCCGATACGTTGCTGGGGATGATCGATCCAACTACCCTCGAATCGCGAATCGATTACCATTTTCC
>JBGTHU010000581.1:0-5824 GCA_041745975.1 Mariniblastus sp. | reverse complement strand
GCAAGCTTTGAAATTCTGTTCGGATAGGCCAAATGCCGTCGCATTAATTATCCTAACCTGCGAGGCGGGCATTGGCAAGGTGTCGCTGATGCCAGTAACGGAATGAAAGATGTTCTCTATATCGTCGTTTGGTGACTTGCTACCGATAGACTACCAAGCCAATACCCAAGATTGAAATGATGGTACCGCAGATCGCAATCGAAGTAGCGGGCTGCTTTTTGACGATCCACAAAATCGGAATCGCGAACAGGGGGCAGGTAGCCATCAAGGTTTGAGCAATCGCCGCATCGGTGTGGCTGATCGCGATCATGCTGGCGCCGATACCCAGCCAAGTCCCGAGCGCAGTTCCCGCCATCAACCGCCAAAAGATTTTTTCAGAACGGATGACCTTTAACAAGCTCACCAATTTGGATCGCAATAGGACGACCGCCAAAATCATGATACCTGACAACAGCAGTCGGATAAAAGTTGCTTCCATTGGATCGCATAAGGCTTCGCCGTCACTACCTCGCATCGCCCATTTGGAAAAAACGATGCCAATTGCCTGACAAATGGAGGCCATGGTACCGGTGAAGATTCCGGCTGATAGCGTACCCGGCATCAGATTCGGTTGCTCCAACGTTGCCTTGCGATCGGATAAGACGATCACCACACCAAAGATCGCAACCATGATTCCGATAATGGTCAATGAAAGGAGCCGTTCACCCAGCAACGTCCAACCGAGAGTAGCCACAAAGATTGGGCTGGTCGTGGACAACATGAGAGCCCGCCGGGGTCCCAAGATTTGCAATGAACGAAAGAAAAACGTATCCCCGATCGCCAATCCTACCAACCCACTGAATCCTAATAAGACCCAGGCGCGGATTTCAGCTTGGAATACCGGCAAATCGTACCCGTGGGCCACGACCATCAAATGCAGCAAAACCATGGCCGCACCCAGCAGGCTTTTACATAGGTTCATTTCCCAAGCGGCCAAACGAAAACTACTCCAGAAAAGACTGGACAAGGCCCACAAAGCCGCCGCGGTCAACGCCGACAACTCGCCGATTCCCATACCTGTATTCCTGAATTGTTTCCCTGAAACCCTGAAAAAACGAAGCACGCAAACCACAATTAAGATCGGCTGGACACGTATAAACTTAAACTGCCGTCAACAACTTGCAAGTTGTTAAACGTCGCTCGCCTGGCTTTGACCGAGTGCTTCTCGGTCAAGCCGAGGATTTCACACCGGGCTTCGTCCTTAAAAATCGCAAGTTCGGGGCGGGCTTGGGATCAGACTTAAAGGCTGCCGGGAAGGCAGCTTCGAATTCCAACGAGTTGAAAACTTCTGAACCTGGATATTTGAAAATAGCAATCAATTATCGGACTGGCTGTTTGCCGAGAAGGTTTTGGCATTTTCGGAGGTCGCAGAGACGTTGGACTCCGCAGATTCGGCAGCGGCAGTCGATTCTCCCATCGCTTCCTCAGAGACGGACTTCATGTAAGCTAAAAGATCAATGATTTCTTCTTTATTCAGATTGTCCAACAAGCCTGCCGGCATCAATGATGTAGAGGCTGGCTTCATTTCATCGATATCATCGACTGAAATCGAAGTTAATTGACCGGGATTGATCAAGTCTTCTTGAATCATGTAGTTATTTCCACTCAAGTTTGCCACACGACCGGTAACCATTCGCCCGTCGGACAATAGAAAAATAGTGGCTTGGTATTGATCGGAGACTTCCTTGCTGGGGTCGACGATCGTCTCCAGTAAATCGATGGTACTGAAACGCCGGCCAGCGGGGGTCAAATCAGGGCCGACGATACCTCCTTCTCCGGCCATCCGATGACATTTGAAGCAAGCGGCGACAGCGAACAGATTCTTACCGTTAACCAAATCAGCCGCACTAAAATCGGCTGACTCCAGCTCCTTCAATTCATCCAAACTCCAATTTTTCACGAATGGTCGAGCAGCCAGTTCGGCGTACGGATCGACAACTTCAACTTCTTTGGACAAGACTTCAGCCAAATCCGCTTTTTCCAAGTCGCTCAATTTTTCCAACGCCGCGTTGCGAATGTTGCGAATGTAACCACTTAACGAGTGACCACCTCGGATGCGCGCGGCATCTAAAAACCACTGAAAATAGTTCGCTCGCAACTCAATGGTCCATCCGGAGGTTGCATCGACCAGAGTCGCCGCCAAAATAGTTTGTTCTTCTTGGGTATTGGCGGACTTGAGCGAGTCGACAACTTTAGCGGTGATCGTCGGCGATCCCGCCGCAATCAGCAGTCGAGCGAGTTCTCGGTTGATCCTGGAATCGGAAGAGGGAAAAAAGACTTCCAAATCCATTACCGCTTGCAACGTTTTCCGATTAGGTGTCCCATCCTGGTGATGTTGCTGGTCAACTCCCATTCCAGCCAAACGAATCAGACTCAATCCCCAGGCACGGCAGAGCATCAGTTTTTGGTTTACATCGATCGCTCTCCAATCCAGCCCGCTGAGCTTTTCCGTGACCAGTGACAGGAGCGAATTGTCTCCGGTTCGAGCCAAGGCAATGCAGCCCTCGATGATCGCCGTGGGATTGCTTTCGGACTCAAGCCTCGTTTCCCAAGTTTCATGCGACTGATGTTCGAGAACGACTCGCGCCGCAAACCGAAGGAACCGATCTTGGCTGCGTAAGCATTGCCAAACTAAATCCCAATCGGGGTTGGCATTGGCGAAATGCCACTGTTCCAACTGCTTGCGCGTTTTCGCAGCGGCGGTCAGTTGTGGATATGCAACAGGTTCGGTCGTTTCAGGGCCGCGGTAGACGACCCGATACAATGCAGACCGAATTCTTCGTCCGCCAATTAAAAAATACATCGCCCCGTCGGCTGGATTGATAATCAAATCGGTAACTGGAAGCGCCGGAGCCGAACAAAACCGCTCGGCAACCGCTCGATAGCTGGAACCCATCGGTTCCATTGTCACTCGATAGATAATTCCGTAACTCCAATCAGCGATGTACAAACCGTTTTGGAAGTCCCCAGGGAATTTTGCACCGGTGCCGAAGACAACTCCTGTCGGGCTGCCCGGCCCGACGTCATAAATTCCGGGGAGGCTATCGGGGTAATATTCGGGCCATTTTCCGGAACCGTGTCGCCATCCAAATTCGCTGGCACTGGTGACATGACAGACCCGGGTTGCTCGATACCAAGGGAGCCCAATGTCCCATTCCATATCGGCATCGTAGGTAAACAATTCCCCATTGGGATCGAAGGCAATATCGTATTGATTGCGGAAACCAGCACTGATCATTTCAAACGATTTCCCATCTGGATCAGTTTTGCAGATCCATCCTCCTGGAGCCATATAACCGACGGCATGCCCATTGGCATCAGGAAAACGAGTCAACAATTGATCTTCATCCCAACGCTGTACCATGCGCGACGTTTCGGGAACAGGAATCTTAGTATGATTTCCCGCACAGATGTACAGTGATTTACCATCGGGACTCAAGATGACTGCATGCGGTCCATGTTCGCCGCCACCTTGGAATTCACGCAATAGTTCGACTGAATCGTATTGATCATCGTTATTAGTATCACGAACACGGTAGAGGCCCGCCGGTCGTTTGAACGGTTGACTGGCATGGGCCACCACGTATAGGCTGTCGAACGCATACAATAACCCTTGGGCAAAACCTAAATCGATTTCAATCCGCTCCACCTTGGTTTCTGGATGCAAGTCGGCTTGGTCTTGCGAAATTGGCGGCGGCGAAATGCGATAGAGATTACCGTATTGGTCCGAAGCGATCATTCGCCCTTCCTTTTCAGAGGCCAGAGCTACCCATGAACCTTTGTCTTGAGGGATTGCGTATACCAATTGGGCTTGAAACGAATCCGGCACGGCAATGCGATCAGGCATCAAAGCCTGATAGTCGAAATCCTGAGCGACCGATTGGCCAAAGGGGCTAAAGCCAATGATACCAGTTCCCATGACTAGCAACAAAGTTTGTACGACCAGCCAAAAATTTGGGATAGCAGGTTGGGAAGACAGTCTTAGTTTCATGTTTGACTTCAAAATGGTTAGGGAAACGTTGTGAATAAAAATTACAACTTGGAATGAAGAACGCGTTTCATTAAGATGATTCTACTCAAACTTTGATGGATCTATAGTCGAAATCAAAAAAATGGTAACATTTCAGCCGTCTGGTAAAGGGAGATAGCTTGTTTATTTTTATTAAATTTTTAGGTCATGTCTAGTTCTCACAAAGTAATTGAAGATTTTATTAACTTACAGCAACGAAATGCACTGGTTCATGTGGTTCGCGTGGCCGTTGATCTTGGGATATTGGGGGCCTTGGTTAGCGGACAAAAGTCGCTGCAGCAATTGGCGGAAGAACTGAAATTGCAGCCGATTCCATTGCAAAAATTGATGAACGTTTTGGAGAATTCGGAATTGATCGAACGCTATCAAGATGACTACGCACTCTCTTCGTTGGCTCGCTTAATTCCAACTCCTTACCTTGATTTCGGAGATAATTATTGGAGTCATTTAGAAGAATTCATCCGGACAGGGAAATCGATGGTCGGGACTCTGAAGTCAAAATCAGAGAACCAAGAGTCGATAAGCGGCGGCTCTGTGGGTGAGATAACACAAGAGCCTCAAGAACCTTTAGAAAGAACAAACAACGAGGTTTTTCATCCCTACTTGGAACATCCTTACTTGGATTACCGCCTGCAGAAGTTAAGTGAATCTTGGATGCTGACTCCGCAAGCTTTGGAGTTGGCCCAATTGCTTGACTTTGGACGCTCGCGAAGAAGTTTAAGGATTCTGGAACTCGGCTCGGGGGTAGGTGTTTTTTCGGCGACGCTGGCCCATCAAGACCCCAATTCGGTGATCAACTTGTTAGATACAAAGGAGGGTGCCGACAAGTCCCGTATAACCATCGAAAGCCTTTCTTTGCAGAGGCAGGCGGACGTGATTGAGGTCGATAATCTTCTTCAACTTGACTCGGTCGACGAGTTAGAAGGGCAACAATATGACTTGTTCGTGTTGCCGGGACTGATTCATCGCTTTGAAATTGGCCAATTGGAGGAGTTGCTAAGTCAATTGAGAAAATTCGCCAACAAGGATTCCGAAATTTCTATTATTGACGTTTTTTCGGGTCAGGAAGGCGCTGAAACGGTATTTTCTATTTTCGACTTGGAACTACAATTGCGAACAACAACGGGAACCTTGCATGAACCCCACGAATTAACAGTGCTGTTAAAAAAAACAGGATGGGGCGACATTCAATTTGCCTATTTACGTTCCCCCCCTCCCATTTGGGGCGTCTTTTTGGCTCGAATCGTTGATTGAGCTTCCTCCCGTTGATTCCAACTGCTCCTTATCGCTTGAATTGGCCGATACCTTCAGCAGTGAACCTGAAATTGAAACCATTCCCCGGTGAAACGGGAGTTTGAGGCTGCTGTCGAGACAATAATTGCTATCAATGGTTGGCATTGAAACAGAAGGGTCTCGGCGGGGGCCTCGACCTCCTTACAAATTTCGCCGATTATGTGAGTCGATAAATACCCATGAAAGGTGATTTTTATTTCTGTTGAAAACATCCAAAAAGTGCAGTAAATTACACGAAATAGATTTCACCTAAATTTCTCAGTCCGCACGGTCAAACGGCGTTGTTTCAGGCTATTTTGTCCATCAATTCAATTTTTTTAATCCAGAAGCTATCAAGCTTGCATAAGTAAAGAAAGGAGCGACTGGAACGAGATATTCACTCTGTTTCGAAGATGCTTAGACTTCCTCGGTGCATTACAGGGCATTTGATTCTACCAGCATACCCATGAATTCCGACCAGCA
>JBGTHU010000580.1:0-3201 GCA_041745975.1 Mariniblastus sp. | reverse complement strand
GCGATCAGTTTTTGAATAATTGGGACTTTGGAACCAATGAACAGCACATTGCGAACATTGATCTGCTGGCGGGTGGCCCCAGAAGTATGGATCTCCAAATCGCCAGAACCCAGGCCAATCAGCCAGTGCCGGAACAGATCGTCACGATGTTTATCCAGGGCCATGCCTTGCGTGTTGTAGCTCTTCGATCCGCTGCCGAAAAGAGCGTGGAAGGTCAGCTGACCCGGTTTGATTTCCCAATAACTGGTGCGATCCAACCCGAATACGCTGGCCAACCACGTCGCAAGCATCAAGGTCGAGAACCAGAAATAGGCGCCTAAGTTAAGGCTTATTTCTAGACCGTCGAACCAACTAAAGATATAGTCCCACCAGCCGAAATAAGCCAATAGAACGATAACCAAAGCGATACTCACGAGAACCATCCCAGACGCCAACCCGCGTACAGAGACGTTGGTGATTAGAATGACAAGGAACAGCACAAAGAAGAAAATCAGGCCGAGGTTGCTACTGGAGTGAATCCAGGTGCGGGTTTGGCCAATCATGTGCTCCTGGCCAAAACCATAAGTAATTACCGCCATGATGTAGCCAACGACCCAAACCGGCCACCAGTAAAACAATCCGGAACGACTGTAGATCCGTAGGTTACGGATATGAGCTGATTTCGATTCGGTTGACGGTGGTGGTTGAGCCTCTTTAGACAGCAACTCCCGCTGGGGTTGTGCCGTTGTGGGTTCTATCACGAATTTTCCTCCGACCTTGGTTAGCTTCAAAATTCAGAACTTGTGTTTATCAAGTATTATTGAAAAAGACTGAAGTTTCCGAGAAGCCACCATAACAATATGAAAATAAGAATGGTTGTAAAACAGCCCCCACCAAGCTTCCAGGCACCGGCGCCTGCTACGGCACCTCGCAATAACTTGCTCATTTCATCCCATTCCTATTAAGGTTTCCCAACTGATCGAAAAATGTCCGAATCGGTTTCTTTTAAAAATATTGGTTGGTTTACAATGATTATCTTATTTTCAGCTGATCGGTTTGTTAATCGAGGGAACCACGAAAGTTCCCTACTGGAATCCACCATGTCGGGGGCTGGCACGCATCATCCGATGAACGTCGAGGTTGAGTTTGCTTCCAAGCCTTGTTTCAGGCCATCGTTCAGGCCATCGTTGAACGATTTAACGAATTCGACCCTGTTGTTTCTTGCGGGTAGCAACGGAACTGTAGTTGTACTATGCTCTTAGGCGATAGTCGATGAATTTTGTGCCACAGCTCAATCGCCTATTGACTCAAAGCATGAACCGACGCGGTCAGTTTTGGAAATATCTCTCTCAGTCCTGTTTACAAAGGTTGCTAATGAGAATCGCTGTTGTGGGAAGCGGAATTGCCGGTTTAACGGCCAGCTGGTTGTTGGATCGCGAGGGACACAATGTAGTTTTAATAGAAAGATTGCCCGAACTTGGATTGGCGGCTCACGGAATGACACTCTCGATCGACGGGGAGAATCTGTCGGCAGACATCCCGTCGCGGATGTTTAACGGGGCGTTGTGGCCGAACTTATGCCAACTGTATCGTGACTTGGGGGCCGAAATGGCACCGGTTGATTGGTCCCAAACTTTTGGCGAATTTGCGAACCACCCCGTTTTTCGAGTCGGTGATTCTTACTTTGCTGGACTGATCAGCGGTCGTTTTTGGCATGCCGAATGCCGTCAAATCCGCCAAGACATTCAGCGAATGAAGAAGTCCGCCCACGATGATTTGGCTAACTGCCAGCGCGACGGTATCGACTTTCAAACTTATCTCGATTCTCGCGGATATTCAGCTCCCTTCCGAGAATTTTTTCTGTTCCCCTCGTTATCATCGACCGTTTGTACCTGCTCTTACGAAAGCTTGTTTCAATATCCTGCTGCCATGATCTTGAAAGCCATGATCTCGTTGACGTCTGGAGATCGCTTGCTAAGAGCACGAAACGGATCGAAAGAGATAGCGCAGCGGTGGAGTCCGTTCAGAAAGAGGATTGTCAGGTCCACTTGACCTTGAATTCGGGGGAGAGAATCACCGTCGATCATTTGGTGATGGCGACACAAGCCAATACGGCGTTAAAAATCCCTCCTGATCAGACCGATGCCGAACGAAGAATGCTCGAGTCATTCACTTACGAAAACGTCAAAATTGTATTGCACCATGATGAATCATTCATGCCGCCGACTCAGAAAGATTGGGCAACTTTCAACATCATGACCAACGCCGCGCGAGATGCGGCCATGTGTACCGTTTGGATGAATCGGTTTTGCCCGGAATGGAAAACGAAGTCTTTATTATTTCAGACCATCATGCCCCTGTCGGAACCCGATCCAGCAAAGATTCTTTGCGAGCGATTTTTACAGCGACCGATTGTCAATCCTGAATCTCTGGCGGGATTGAACCGTTTAACCGAACTCCATCGCGAACCAGGGCGACGAATTTGGTTTTGTGGATCGTATGCCAGCGGTGGTGTTCCCCTGCTGGAAAGCGGTGTGCAGGCCAGTTATGCCGTTCACCAAGCATTGGTTGCATTGAGGTAAGCAGGTAACGTTGTAGGCGGTCGTGATAATTCCCGAAGAAAAAAGTCAGGGTAATCGTCGATCAATCGCCAAAGCGAATAAGCTAACCGAGAATCAGTTTTTGGGACGCCTATGTTCAGCATTTAAAACGAATCAATGAATCCGCCATGGGCGAACGGTGAAATACTCGATGGACTAATGCCTATTGATCGACGAAAAATACATAGGTCAAAAGCAGTCTCGCCAAAAAGCAGTCGCCGAATTTCCGGGGTCGATGCCTGTAGGCTGCTTTGTGTCCCGATAACCCTATCACTTTGGAGACTTAGTATGAACCGCAAGGTAAAAAGAGTATTGTTGGTTGGCACAGTTGTTTTGGGAATCTCTACCATGATTCCACATGAAGCGTCAGCGCAGTTGTTCCGTGGCCGTGGCGCCGCACAAAATGGTTGCCCACCTGTTTGTTGCCCCCCCACCTATAACCAAGTGACCCATCAGGGGCATTTCGGTGGGGCCCGCGGTTGGGCAACGCTGTGAAGCATTTTTATGCGGCATTTTTCAGCTTCAGTTCGCGAATTTTTTTGCGATGTTCTGGCGTGATCATAGTTACTGTCGGATCGCCTAGTGGTTTGTGATCTTTGCTTCTTGGTCGATAGCGAGCTCT
>JBGTHU010000579.1:0-10516 GCA_041745975.1 Mariniblastus sp. | reverse complement strand
GTTGAGGCTCAAGCTGAACTGCGCGTTGTAAATCTCGCAGCGCGCGACGCTGTTTGCCCATCGCCAAATAGTTTTTTCCGCGACGCACCAGGGCCGATGCGGATCGAGGAAACAGCTCCAAGTAGATCGAATAGTCTTGTTCCGCCAGGTGGTAGTTGCGAATCTGAGCATAACAATCTCCGCGGGTCACCAAGGCAGGAGCATGATCGCTGGTCGACTCGAGTACTCGATTGAGTAAGTCGATCGACGAAAGAGTATCACCCAGTTCCCTTAATAATTGAGCCGCCGCGACTTGATCCTGTGGCCTGGTTTCCACCAGAGAGACGAAACGTTCTAACGCCTGTTTCGCACTCGCCAAATCCCCTTGTGCTCGGTACTGCCGGGCCGCTAGTTGCCACGCGTGACGCTGGCAAGCCGCATCTCCAGCTTGGCCGCTATGGCAGAGTTGTAACACCGATTCGGTATGGCCCGTTGGATTCTTGGTCAGCCAAGTTTCGGCCAGTCCGACAGCTGCCCAAGCGTGGTCCGGTTGCCATTCGAGCGCTTGCTTGAAATCAATTTCGGCGCGATCCAAACGATTCGGATTCCCCAACCGCAAGTTGACCCATCCGCGTTGGTAGAACAGATCGGCTGACAGTTGGTTGGATTCAATCAAGTGCTTGAAATAAACGCGAGCCGCCTGAGCCATCGACTCCATCAACTTCAGGTATTGGTCTCGAGACGATCCCGCAATCTGAAAGGCGCGGTCGAAATCATCGAAAGCGGCAGGCCATTGGTTCATTTCCGCACGCGCCGCACCTCGCCAGGCGTAAGTTTGGGGATTTTCCCAATCATGACTAATCGACTGACTGCAGTCATCCTCGGCACGACTGAAGTCCCCCCGCTTTAAATGGGCAAATCCTCGCAGGGCATAACACTCCGCAAATCGTTCTCTTGGAGCCTCATCCAAAATCTGATTTAGACTCTGCATTGCGGAATCGTATTCAGCCCGCTCGATCCCCTTTCTCACCTCCCCCAGTTTAGAATCAACTGCCTCGTATCGCTGATCGCATTGCTGACAGTTTGGTTCTTCACCAGCAAGCGGTTGCTGGCAACGGGAACAGTGCTGGCGGTTCATAAAATCTTTCGGATCAATAAATTAGGCGTGGAAGACCAAGCGGGCAATGCCTGAAATGTGGGCAGCCCAATGGGAAACGGGAGGCGAATCAATTTTTCAGAAATTAACAATGGCCGAAGTGAGGCCGATCCCTTCTCAAACAAAGTCAAAATTCTTTACAATATTTTGTATGAACAATTCCGCATCTAATTATTTTTGCGAACTCCAAACAGTCAAATCATCGTCAGTTTTAGTTGGATTTCTTGTTGTTTTCCCGGATCAGGGGAACCCAGCGCTCTTTTTTACCCCGTTTAATTCAGAATCTTAATAAAATAGAAACTTTTTTCGGGGCGGAATGTTAATATAATAGATACTTTTTCTAGCCCTTCTTACGAGGGAAATTTTGCAGATAATAAGCGAATGTTAAAAATGCCACACAAACTTTTCCCTATGCCAGGTAGTACCTCTTTATTCCGGTTTTTTGTCGTTTTTGCAATTGCCGGATGTTTGTGGGCCTCGATCGAAACACCGCAATGCAACGGTCAAGAGCGCGGTCGTGACCGTGGTGGCGACCGTGGTGGCGACCGTGGTGGTGACCGTGGTGGTTGGGGCGAACGAGGTGGAGATCGAGGAGATCGAGGAGAGCGAGGTGACCGTGGGGGTTGGGGTGACCGTGGTGGCGACCGGGGTGGCAATCAGCGAGGCTTTGATATCGAAGGGTTCATCCGCAGACTAGATACCAACGGCGACGGCAGACTCGATCCCAACGAAATGAGCGGTCGCATGGAAAGCTACTTACAAAACCTGGGATTCGACACCACGAAGTCGATTCCTTTGGAAACCGTCTTTCAAAGAGCCAAGGATCAACGGGAGGGACGGGATCTCGAATCAACTGGTACGGGCTCATCCAAGGTCGCAAAGGTACCGGGATTTGGTGCCGCCAACGAGCCAGTTCAAAAGTTCGGCACCATTTCCAACGTACAGCTTGAAAAACAGTTCAGCGAAGACGTGATCCAACAAGTTGATGAAGTTATGAATCAATATGATAGAAACCGCAATGGTTTCATCGATGGTGACGAGATTGAACGCGTCAGTTGGGGATCGCCCCCCTACCAGCAGAGCGACGTTGACGGAGACGGTCGAATTTCTCGGTTGGAATTGGCATATCGTTATCGAGCCCGCCAAGAGTTGCGACGTGACGAACGGGGAGAGAGAGGCGACGATCGAGCCGAACAGAGTCGCCGTGGTCGGGATGATCGTGGAGTTTTTTCGTCCGAACCAATCAGTGGAAGTGGTCGAACTTCTTCAACCAGAGATCGAAGTCGAAACACCGGCGGGTCGAGTTCACGAACTTCTAGATCGTCCACCAGCGATTCGAGTTCAAATGACGATCGGCAAAAAACAATTGATTATGCAAAAGAACTATTTGCACAATACGACAAGGACGGAGACGGAAAATTAAGCAAAGCGGAAATTGCCGACATGCGAAATAAGCCAGCGCTCAACAGCGACGGGTTTCTGACGTTGGACGAATACACCAATCAAGTGCTCGAAAAGAGTGGCATGGGAACGTCAGCAGTTTCTGCCGAGGCTGGCGATACGGAGAGCACCGGCAGCACCAGAAGTCGTCGACGTACAACCGCACGTGGTAGTGGAGAGTCTAATTCCGCGACCACAAGCACCACTCGACGGTCGACAACGCGTCGAAACTTCGAAGATTTCGATGAAAACCAAAATGGCATGATCGAAATGCACGAGTTTGCCGACGAATGGGACGCGGAAACATTAGAAGAATTTTACCAAATCGATAGCAATCGAGACGGCTTGATTACTCTCCGCGAATGGCAAGACGCAGGCCGCCGGTAAGCTCCTCGGGATGCCCAGGCAACAATCGCTGGCTGTACTTGGAATCGACTTGACTTTTATTTAGTCGATACCGCCGGAGTTGAAGGCGTTGTTTTCACCGCGTCGGGATGGAACGTTTCCAGTTCGGGAAGCTCGGTTTCGACACCTTCCGTGGGAACATCTCGTTTTGCCGTCCAGACAATCCCATTTAGAATCAAACGCCGCAGGTCTTCGATGGCCCAATTCTTATAGTAGTGCGGCATCACGACTCCAAAACCGCGTCCTCCATCGGAACGTTCAACACCCCAAGCCACTGTTTGGCGAGTCGGTTTATCGGGCGGTAGCAACGAGGTGGCAAATTCGACAACGTTGGCCGGTACTTTATTATTAGGGCCAAAGTAGTTGTTGTAGTAGGGTTCATCGTGCAACGTGAATTCTTGCCAGCCACGGCACACGGGATGTTGAATTGAGGCGGGCGAAATCGTTGCCTGCTGAAAAATCTTGGCGAACGACTCGTGGTGAGGGCAGCTGCGATTGGCGAAATAGCCGCCCATCCATTGAAGTAGTGGGTGATCACCTTCTTCTGAAACGTCTTCACCCAACAACCCTGTCGCATAGTGAACGCAAACGATACCGCAACCGCGGGCCATCATCACCTCCAAATCGGCAAGATTCTGATTCGCATTAGGCAGGCGATTGGCTGGAAATGTGTCACCAATAAAAACGATCGTATCCGCCACCTCCCGAAGCGCTTGTCCAGGCCAACCATCCACAATATCTACTTTGATACCTTTCACATTGGCAGCCTGCTCGAGGCAGTGCCTCATCAATCGCGCTCCAGCTGCGACCTCGTGGGATCCAGGCGGATGGCTGCTGGGACCGACCACGATCAGTACTCGCGAAACATCGTCAGCCTGCAATGCCGGACTGAGCAGCAACAATAGGATCAGCGTAACAATCGCCTTCATGACTTTTTCCTTTCAATTTAAGTAAGATGTGGTAGGCTGGGCGGTACCTACTGCTTGGGAAATGTGAGTGAAACCATCTCGCTCAAGCAGGCTCACAAGCCCTTGGCCGATTTTTTTCGCAACCCCAGGACCATTGTATATCAGAGCGGTATAAAGTTGTATCAGTGATGCACCCAATTGAATCTTCAAGTAAGCGTCTGCGGCGCTGAATACTCCTCCGGCACCGATGATGACGTAGCGATCGGTGTCCATTTGAGCGTAGAGGCCGGCGATGCAACGATTGATAATTGTCGCGACCGGTTTACCCGCAACCGCACCGGGCATTTTATTTAAAATGTTGCGATCGGTCGTGAGAGTCAGTTTTTTCGGCTTACCAGAGGGCAAATTAAAACAGAATCCACGCACGAAATCGAAGCCCTCGCACTCCTTCAACAAACGTTGATGCGCGGTTGGATCGTCGTGCGGAGCAACCTTTAAAAATACCGGACAAGAAATCTATAAAGTCAAAAGTCGATCCAGTAGCCGCTGGATGCTTCCAGGTCGGGAAAAAGCCTCACCTTCGCCGGAAGCATTGGGACAGCTGAGATTCAGCATCAAATAATCAGCGTGATGTTGCAATAGTGAAGTGCTGCGGAGATAATCTGCTAAGACCTGTTGTTCACTGCAGGCTGGTGCTTGAGCCCCATCGTTGGTTTTTACGATATTCACTCCGATTGGATGACGCGATCGATGATTCGCCAAGCGGCCGGAAACGACTTCCGCTCCGTCGTTGGGTAGCCCATAATTCACCACAATGCCAAGGTCTTGAGGCAGTCTAAAAAGTCTCGGGCGTGGATTGCCAGCTGAAGGGCGCGCCGAAACTGAACCAATCTCGGCAAATCCAAACCCCAACGAATCCAGCATCCGCAAGGCGCGACCACTCTTATCCCATCCGGCTGCCAATCCAATCGGATTGGAAAAATGTAGCCCCGCGATATTACTTTTAAGTAGTGGATGCGAAAACTGTGAACACGCTCGTGTCAAATAAGCCAAACCGGGAACGGCCCCGGCAATTTGACACGCTTTGATGGTGCACCCATGCGCATGTTCCGGATTGAAGCAAAACAACAGCGGACGCAAAATAGATTTGTAAAGGGCACTCATGGAGGTAGCTTAAAAAAAATTGAAACCGTTCGCGGGCCAGCAGTGAGGTCGCGAGGGCATTGCGTTAGAGGGATGGTTGGCTTGACCACGAACAGCCAAATCGTAGCTGGCTCGTTTCGCGAAGCTCGTCACAACATTACAATTACCAACTTCAAACACCTTACTTCTTATCGCTTAAATGTTACAAATCATTATTGAATTCAATTGTCGATTATGAAAGTGTTGTTTTAAGCCAGCAATTCGTCAAGGTCGTCGAAATGTTGGCTTCTTGGAAGTTCATCGGGATCGGTGAGGTTGAATATTTCCAAGAATTTTAGAGTGGTTCCCCATGTTTGTTTTCGGGTGGTTTTATCGACGGATTTCCGATTCGGTTTTTCACAATTCACATTGGTGGATTTTTCACCGGGCGTTTCGCGTATCCCTTCATTCATTTCGATCAAGCCGAGCTTTTCCAGTTGTTTCAATAAAGAATGGCTGGGTCTTTTTCTCAGCTCATCGATCCGGCTTCGACAGATTGGTTGATTGTACGCGACGATAGCCAGAACTTCGATGGCGGCAGGGGCCAACTTTGTCGACCGATTGCTTCCCATAAACGATCGCTGAAAATCGTGCAACGATTCATCCAGACGCATTTCCACATGATCTTTATCCAGAGAGATTCGATAGGCGGCTTGTTCTTCCTGATATTGTTGGTTCAATTGCAAGATAATTTGCTTGACTTCATTGGGGCTGACATCGCGCAACACCGACGCGATTCGTTTCAAAGTTAATTTTTTTTCCAACGGATTGCCCACAAACAAAATGGCTTCGACAATCGTTTGCGGGGTTACAGGAACTTGAGAGTCGTCATCATCGATATCGGTGGTAGTGGCCGGGACGGCCGGTGAGGGCTTTGATGCCATCCGATTTTTTTGACGATTGGCTTGCTTTCCGTCTTCAGCTTCATCGGCGTCCGTCCCCATCTCGGAGTCGCTTTCGGTTGAAGACGGCTGTTCATCTTCGCCAGTATGCCGACGAGCATCTGATGGCAATGGTTGGAGCACATCATCAGCATTTAAATCCGCGGAAGAATTTGGGGTTGCGACAGAAGTTCGTTGTTCGGCAGATCGCTGTTCTTGAATGACTTTGGCGTAGACTTTTCGTAACTCATCGAGTGAAAACTCTTCATCGCCTTGGTGTTCTTCATGGGAATCATGGTAATTGTCGGGATCGATGCTTTCTAAAGGATCAAAATCAGCGGAGTCGTTTTCAGTTTGCATGACCTGTGAATGGCTACTCTTTTAGAGATTCATTGATTCGTTTATTTACTTGCACTGCGGGATCGTCTAAACTGAGAAAGTCTATCATAACACAATCAGGACAATTGATTAAACCGCAGATAATGTTGGGGAATCGTTGATGTTGAATTTAATTTTCTCGGGGGTTCGGTGCAGACACCTGCATCAGCCAATGGCTCAATCTTTGGAAAAATCGTTTTTCTGCAGACCCTCATTCCAGTACGATTTAGGTCGCATATTGAGTTGTGTACTTGCGGGAATGATAATGTGGGGAGGATGGGGACGCCAGGACAAATTGGCGTGGGGAGGTCCAGTTCTGGCTACCGTCTATCCCCTTCAGGAATCTCAAACTGCGGAACGCTCGTTTGTGCAGCAGTCGGTTTCCCGATCGGCTGAGAATATGGTCGCCAGCGTCCATCCGTTGGCCACCGAAGCGGGTGTCAAAGCTTTTGAAAAGGGTGGCAATGCGGTGGATGCGGCGATTGCGACGGCACTGACTTTAGGGGTGGTCGATGGTTTCAATTCGGGAATTGGTGGCGGCTGCTTTTTGCTGATCCGGAAACCAGACGGGCAAATCATTGCCATTGACGGTCGTGAAATGGCTCCAGCCGCCGCTTTTCGAGATTTATATATTCGCGACGGTAAGGCCGATGCGAATCTATCCCAAACGGGTGCGCTGGCGATGGGCGTGCCAGGTGCCTTGGCAGCTTATTATGAAGCGGCCACCGAACATGGTCGGTTGCGGTTTTCCGACTTGATTTTACCAGCCGCTGAAATTGCAGAAACCGGTTTTGAAGTGTCAGCAACCTACCACTCCCGTTTGGTCTCCGTCCGGTCTCAACTGACTCGATTTCCCGCTGCGGCTGCCATTTTACTAAGAGAGGATGGTTCGGCTTATCAAATCGGTGACCGTTTAGTTCAAACTGATTTAGCGGCCACCTATCGACAGATTGCCAGTCGCGGGCCGCGTTGGTTTTACAACGGACCGTTTGCTTTGGATGTGGAGAACTGGAGTCGTACCCATGGCGGAATCATTACCGCTGGTGATTTTGCCAACTATACCACGGTCAGGCGGCAACCGCTGCGATCGCGGTATCGGGGTTTTGAAATTGTCGGATTTCCCCCTCCCAGTTCCGGTGGCATCCACGTGGCTCAGACACTCAACATTTTGGAGAATTTTTCGATCCGAGCCGATTCCACGCAAGCTTACACGGATAGCCTGCATATCGTGGCCGAGTCGATGAAGCGATCTTTTGCCGACCGTGCCCATTGGTTGGGTGATCCCGATTTTGTGAATGTTCCTCGCGGACTGCTGGATAAAGCATATGCAAGGGAATTAGCAAATTCGATTGATCGCCGGCGAGCGGCTGAGGTATTGTCTCACGGCAATCCTCCTGCTGCCGACGCCGATTTTTTCTCAGGTCAAACCACTCATGTCACCGCGGCTGATCAGGAAGGTTATTGGGTGGCTTTGACTACGACCGTTAATACGTCATTCGGCAGCAAAGTGATTATCCCCAGTCGGGGAGTGATTATGAACAACCAAATGGATGATTTTTCAATTGCACCGGGTGTGCCCAATGCTTTTGGATTGGTGGGTGCTGAAAGTAATTCCGTGGCGGGAAAGAAGCGTCCGCTTTCCAGTATGAGCCCGACTCTGGTCTTGAAAGATAATCAACCGATTTTAACTGTCGGCGCAGCAGGCGGCCCGACGATCATTAATCAAGTGATTTGTGCAATCGTGCATCATTTGGATTTCGGAATGCCGATCGATGAAGCGGTCGCGGCAGGCCGCTGGCACCATCAATGGGCTCCCGATAAGTTGCGATTGGAGAGCAAGGTACCCAATGAAGTGCGACTGGAACTGGAACAAAGAGGGCACGTAATCGATCAAACCGGCTCGATTGGCATCACGCAAGCGATCGGTTTTGATACAGATACCCGTACATTCATCGGTGTGGCGGATCCAAGAACGTCCGGGAGTGCCAGCGGTTCAGTTCCCAGCGAAGCCAATCGCAGTGGCTATCACGATAACTAATGTTCCGATACAGTGTATCTAAAAAAGGGGTCAGACCCTTTGAAGCGAAGTTGTGAATTAGTAAAAAATACGTAAAAACGGTCGTCCCAAGATGGCTAACGGCTGCCTGGAGAGGGTCTGACCCCTTTTTCAGATACTAATGCCGGATGTCTCTCAGCCGGGCTGGCAATCCGTCGCGGTGCAACAAGACAGAAACGGTTTTCATTCGGAGGTAGGCTTCCGAAGCATAGAGTATGCCTTGATGGGGGCCCATCGCCCCCCATGAATTCTTAATGACGTAGTATTTATTCCCCAGGCTATCTTGGGCGATACCCGTGATGTGCATCAGATGGTCATCGGTCGTTTGTTTGCTGAAGAAACCTTGTTGACGCAAATCTTGATCGACCGACATTTCAGGCCCGACGTTTTGGAATCGATCCTGTCGATTGGGGTCTGTAGGTAGGATCGCCAGCCCATAGCCTTGGGAAAACCCCGGCTCGCTAACATCGCCGTCCCAGGCGACTGAGAATCCATTGCTCAAAGCGTGGTCGATGACGTTCATCATTTCATCGACTGGCAAATTATAAAATCGTCCATTAGAAAAATTGTCGGGGATTTCCAAGACAAATTGTTTGTAAAACGGGTGATGATTAAAGGATGTCAGGTTCAAGTAGTCTTCAGCGCGGAAACCCAAGCTGTCAGCAAACTCTTGGGGACTGTAGCTTTGGCCTCGATAACTAAACCGATCGGGGATTTCCCCCAAATACGTTTGCAGCACACGTTCAAACGCGGACTCCCATTGAGGGGTCAGTTGAGACCGATTGACGATCCCATTGAGCATTCCTTCCAACAAGGCAACCATTTCACCATGGTTGTGTCGCTGGTCATCCGATTCGCGTCCCGAAAAGATCGACTCGGGAATCAAACCATGTCGAGCCGCCGCGTTAATAAAATCATGAGCCAATGCGCCTTCGGAAAAGTTAGCCTTTCCTTGCCGCAAAATATAATTTCTGGCTTTCTCACGATAGATATTGTAGACAATTTGCATCTCGGAAATGTCATGTTCACCTTTACCCATCCGCAACAATTCCGATTCAATGAAGGAGGCGGTGGCAAACGACCAACAGGTACCGGTCGACCCCTGTGATTTGACTTCAGTAAAATCGACTCCATGCGTCAACGTGAATTCATATTTGGTACTTTTCGAGGTATCTGCGGTGGTTTTATCTTGATCACCGACTTGAATCGTGGCAGGTACTTGGCTGGCTCGAACTAAATCGTCTTGGGCGACTGAGGCATTCACCGGATAGAGATTGATTAATGCGGCGAATGCAATGTAGGGTAATAAGGAAAGTTTGCAAGAAAACTGAAACGAGTAAATGCGAATCATGGTTATCATAATTTTCTGTTGATGGTAAGTTAGTTGGAAGTGCATCCGAGAACGGTTGCACTTGTCATAGGGATTCAATGAATACGGGGCAGTTTGGCAACGACTGTAAAAACAGTTTGCCATAAAATTTAGTTTTGATTCGCGAATCGAGTACGACCACGATCCCGGAATCGGATTGAGAACGAATCAATCGTCCAAAACCTTGTTTAAATTTAATTATCGCTTCGGGAATTTGATAGTCCTTAAATTTATTTCCCCCGGCTTTTTCAATGGCATCCAAACGAGCCTGCAGCAATGGTTGGTCGGGAACACTGAAGGGAAGTCGAGTGATAATCACATTTTTGAGCGCATCACCTGGCACATCGACACCTTGCCAAAAGCTATCGGCACCCAACAGAACCGCCCCGGGGGTTTCTTTGAAAGCCTGCAACAGCCGACTCCGGTTGCCACCTGCTTCATGTTGTAAAAGTCTAAGATTCCGTTCTGCCAACCAGGGGCTCAATTCCCTGGCGACTCGATTCAAGAATACAAAGCTGGTAAATAGTACGAATGCATTTCCTTGAGTTTGGTCGATATATTTTTTAATGGCTTGTAGTGATTGCTGTTCATGCAAGGCTTGATTTCCGCAATTGGGAGGTTCGATGTTGTCGACCAGAATCAATTTGGATTGACGTTGGTAATCAAATGGACTGCCGACGACCAATCGCTGGGCTTGAGTTAGGCCGATGCGGTTCTGAAAAAAGTCGAACGAATCCCGACCGGTGGCCAGCGTGGCACTGG
>JBGTHU010000578.1:0-3440 GCA_041745975.1 Mariniblastus sp. | reverse complement strand
TTTCTCTGAAGTGTTGGCTAATAAGTCTTTTTAACCGTTCACGGGGTTTGCCCCTGAACGATCAACCTTAATCTTTTTCTGGTTCGTAATTGGGATGGGGCCGCCCGAGCGGAAGTGGGGTCGGGGTTGCACTGGCCAGTTGTGAATCCGTGGCCCAACCGAGACAAGCTCAGTCGAGGCCGTTCCCAATAGTTACTTTTCGGCAGAGTGTACGCTCCCGGCCGAGTTTACTCGGCCGGGAGCGAGGATTCACCACTACTCTTTTCAATTCGATTAATCTGCTAAACCCAGCAGTTCTTTGATTTTTTGATCCAGATCACGAGCGTTTTGATCGCCTGAACCGACTCGGATCATTCGCACCACACCCTCTTTGTCCAAGATCACCGCTTGCGGAATTCCGGTAACACCGTAGAGGGAATTGAAATTCAGATCATTGGGGACGGCTACAAAACCATGGTGCAACCCGTACGAATCGCGGAATTTTTCCAACATTTTCAATTCATCTTCGACAGCTACGTCTCCTTCTGCGCGGGTGGCGCGATCGGCTTCTTCATCCCAAGTGTAGTTGTAAAAACGGGTAGCTCCAATGATAACCAAACCATCATCCGAATATTTTTCGTGCCATTCTTTCAAGTGCGGGAAAGTTGCAATACACGGTCCACACCAAACCGCCCAAAAGTCCAACAGGACGACCTTTCCCTTGAGTTCGGCCAAGGTTGCAGGTTCCATTCCCACATAGTGAACTTCCCCGTCCAATCCTCCATAGTCGGCTCCCGATTGTCCCACCATCTCCGCTCGTTTCATTTCTGCTTCCAGGCTGGATTTCATCCGATCCAAGGAGGCTTGCATGCGGCTGATGTTGGGGCTGACTTCTTCTGAGTCGCCGGTCATCTTTTTCAACATCCCTTCCAGTGACTCCAAGGTTTCGGCGGCAGAGGTTGGATTCGAACGCATCGTGCGATTAATGTTTCCGGAAACATAATTAAAGTAAGCTGAAAAATCTGCTTCAGAAAGGTTTTCCGTTTCCAATAATTGCTGGGCAACTTTATCGGCCGCGGCAGTGACTCGTTCAGCCGTATTGGGGTCAGCGCGTCCAATCAGCGTCGCGTAAGTACTGGCAAGGTTCAAGTAGGCTGCAGGATTGTCGGCCAAATCTGCCAGTTTCTGATCGAACATTTCGGAGGCTTCCGCAACACGATTCTCATTAATCAAAGTTCGCGCCTTGCCAATCGTCAACTGACTGGAGTTGGGGAATCGTTGGATAGCGCGATCGTAGTAGTCCATTAATTTTTCACTATCCAATTCGCCAATCGAAAGAATGTTTAACGTCATGAACATGGCTCCCTCGGCTGCGGGCGCATCCACTTGGTTATGACTCAAGATGGTATCAGCCAATTTTTGACCCAGTTCTTGACATTTTTCTGGATTGGAACGGTAGAGCCGTGAAAGAGAACTGGCGGTGGATGACCAAAACCTCACATCCGCTGGCGTCGTCGCAAACGCCTTTTCAACCATCGCAAGAGCTGCATCCCAATCATCAGCCACGATCAACTCTTGGTAGGCCCGAGGGTCAAAAGCCTGGGAAGTGTCTTGTTGTTCTTGCTGTTGTTTCTGGGATTCATCCTGGCCGCCTTCTTGCCCCAGGGCGGTGCCTCCGAAAGGAGTCAGAACGATTGCAATCAAAAGAGAGCTGCAAACTAGATTGCTCAAAATAAACTTGTAGTTAGTTAAGCTTGTACTCATGGCCTACCTCGTTAAAAATGAATGAACCTTATCGCCGGTGCGAGAATTCGGCACCGGCATTAGGGCGATCGGCAGATAAAAATTGCAATAATAAACACGTCTTGAAAAGAGGCGTCTAGGCTTCGAGGGTAAATTTTATCTACAGCTTGCCAAACAGCATTGCAGAGCAACCGGTTAATCGGTCGCCAGTTCCGCCCCTGGGTTTAATCCTACCTTATTCATTAGGAACAATAAAGCAGGAGAAGCCACAAATATCGAACTGTAGGTACCGACAATGACCCCGACACAGAGGGCGAAGGCAAAACCATGAATCGCATCGCCACCGAACCAGTAAAGAATAAACACCACCAAAAAGGTCGTGGCCGAGGTCAAAACGGTACGGCTGAGCGTTTGCGAGATACTTTGATCAATCATTTCCGCTGTAATTTCCGCTCGTTTCCCCCGAACTTCTCGAATCCGGTCAAACACCACGATCGTGTCGTTCAATGAGTAACCGATCACGGTCAGCAGCGCAGCCACAATTTCTAAGCTGATCTTAAATTCGATAATCCCTAAAAACCCGAGCGTTCCTGCCAACCAATGTGAGATAGCAATCGCTCCCAACACGATCAAAACGTCGTGGATCAAAGCTACTACGGCCGCCAAGCCAAACGCCAAATTTTGGAAACGAATCCAGATGTACAAAATCACACCAACCAGGCTGGCCATGATCGCCCCCAAGGCTTGCCAACGAGCGTCTTCAGCGATTTGGCTGCCGACTTTACTGGTCGTGGGAAAAAACGTCGTTTGATTAAATTCGTCCTGCCAAGTTTGCAAAATTAAATCCGCATCCTGGGCGTTGATGACCGGCATAGTAACCGTCCATTGGTTTGATTCAGTGCCCAGCGAGGGTTGATCCAGAGATTGATCGGGACTGCTCAATTCAATGTCATCCTCGTCGACGGGAAGATTAACCTTTCCGGAGGTTGACGCGAGTAGTTCTCTGATCGCTCGACCGGAAATTTTTTCGTTGAACTTGAGTGTTCGAGTGACCATGACCAATTCGTTTGAACGGGACTGAGGGGTCACATCAGATTCTGGAGTCTCGATCGGCGGATCGGCCTGGGCGGCTTGACCGTCGGTTGCATCCGTTGCGGAAGACTGCTCCGTTTGATCGTCTCCTTGACCGGTTTCCTCTTGATCTGCTTGCCGTCCTTGCTGCCCCGGATCGTCTTGAACTTGGGGGAAAGTCAGCATACCGCCGGTAGTGGACATCAACGACAGGCCTGCGACCCAATGGGTATCTTGCCAGCGACGTTGTTGATCGGTAGCGACTGATCTTTGATTTTGATCATCGCTCGCCGTAGGTGTTGCTGGCCGAATCGATGAGACATCGGGAGAGGTATCCGAGTTGCTGGTCGCTTCGCTGCCGACCAGCTCCACTCGGTTTTTCTTCAATAGTCCGGAAAAGACCCGGTCGAGAATTTCGTCCAGTTGTTCCCAGCGTTGACCGGGTCCACCTTCCCATGCACGCAGATTACTATCGATCTTAAATTGGCGATTGGCCAGTGCATCATCGTCACTTAGACCTTGAAAACCGGCAACGGTGAAATCGATTTTTTCTCCATTGACTTCCATTTGCACTTCGCTGAGGCGCCGTCGAACCTCTTCGATATCTTGCGTTTCATTAAACACAATACGGGCTGTTGAACCGCCTC
>JBGTHU010000577.1:0-4241 GCA_041745975.1 Mariniblastus sp. | reverse complement strand
CTCCATTATTGTAGCATCCAATATTTGCAATGGTTCCGCCCCAGTGAGGTGCGTTATTTTTCATAGGCACTCCACAAAGAACACCTGGAGTTCCGTTTTTAATTCCGGTGGCGTAGCAGCCGTCATCGCAGGTTGCGGCATTGCCACAAAACGGATTTGGCGATACCGGCTCAGGATCTACCAAATCTGCCAGTGCAAACGAGATCGTTTGGAACGCCAACAGAAATAACAACGTTCCGCCCATACCTGACAAAAATCGCCCTAAATTTACCAACAACATCACAAACCTGCCTTTCAAAAACGAGGTTACAAAACTTCTCCCTCAATATCAACCAACACACTTCGCTGAAATGGGGAATCCAAATAATAAATCAGACGCTGCCTCGTCTGTCCAACTCGTACTTTTTGAAGATTGATTTTGATCGGGATCGTTAGCGACTCACCCGGCAAAACCTCTCTTAATTCGAAGTTGGCCGAAACACAGCGACAGGAACGCCCACCACCAATCAATCGGAACGGTCGTCCAGATATATTTTTGATCTTCGCAAAGGCAGTCACCTCACCTTGGGATTGAGCCACAGACCCGAAAGCCGCCGGACTCGCTTCTGCTATCGTCACATTGCCTGACATTCCAACGAATTCAGAATGATAAACCAATGCAAATAACGACATACCAGCGAATATACCAACCAACCCGACCGATTCTCGAAATCTGAGAATTGTTGATTTATCAGCATCTGTATACGCACCACCGGCACGTCCAACTTGGATTCTATCCGTTCTGTTCTCCAGAATAAAAATCAGAGAGAACGCCCAGATGACTATCGTTCCATCGATAGATGCCATCTAAAAGATGATGGATCAAAGGCCGGTATTAAATTTCAATCGACGACCGTGGATTTTGGCCAAAGCGACAGGTGGCGTTTTGCCGATAGTCATTAGTTTACAGCTAAAAAAAAAAAAAAAGCCCCTCAATCAAAAAAATTGGCTTTGTCCGGAATCGCCGGTTTCGACGCGACATAAATCAACGCAAAAACACATGTCGTTCTATATTTCCCCAACAGGCTCTCGCCGCACGGCTAAAAACAGGAGGTGGTTTCCGAACCACTCCCCAATTCGAGAGCTTTTTTAAGCTAATCACGGTAAAAGATCGAATTTTTAAATCGATAGACATCCGCGGAGGGTACGATTAAAATAATGTAACTGGGCTAACTTGAACTTTTTTTATTGCCGCGCACTCACACTAACTTGACATCCAAAAAAAATGACTTACTTCAAACGACTTTGCCTTGGCACCCTACTCACTTTCGTTGCAGGCTGGGGACCGCTTTCCGATCAACTGTCAGCTCAAGACAGTTCCCCTAAAAAATCCACGATCAAATTGGACGGAGTTTTGGAGTCGCCGCGTGCGGTCGAGCTGCGAGCGAATACGGAACAGTTTAAGAATCTGGTGATTGATCGAGTCGTGCCCCATGGCAAGCAAATTAAAAAAGGGGATAAAGTCGTTTGGTTCAAAACGGACGAATTGGACAAACAAATTCAAGATGCCAAGGCCGAATTGGCGCTCGCTGAACTTGCTCTCAAAGACGCTAAATTCAAGCACCAACAAGTTAGGGAGTCGCAAAAACTCGACCGAATGGCGGCGGAAAGAGCCTGGAAACAAGCTCAAGCGGATCATCAATTTTATCAACGCGTCGACCGTGACTATCAACGCCGATCGGCTGAAATGAGTCTTAAAGATAGCCAATCCAATTTGGAAAATGTTGAGGAAGAATATAATCAGCTGGAAAAAATGTACCGCGCTGATGATCTGACTGAAGAATCAGAAGAGATCGTTCTCAAACGAACTCGCTGGATGGTAGAAATGGCTCGCTTCCGCTTCGAAGCCGCAAAACAACGGTACGAGCGGACTATGAACGAGACGCTGGAGCGAAATGAAGCCGAACAAGCTGAACGCTTCCGCAAAGCGGAAATGGCTTGGGATGCTGCTCAACGCGACGCCGAATCGAATACCAAACGACGCGAGATCGAATTGCGAAAACAAAATGCGAAATTCGAAGACCAAAAAAAGAAGTTCGAGCAATTGGTCAGTGAGCGACAACGTATGGTCCTCAAGGCACCGCGACCCGGGATCGTAATCCATGGTAACTTGGATCGAGGTAATTTGACCCCCCGTAGCGCCCAAATTGAGTCAGGCAAATCCGTCAAACCTGATGAGGCAGTAGTCACCATTACTCCGCTCCAACCTAATCAAGTCCGTTTGGCCGTCGCTGAGAAGGATCTGCGACACCTTAAAGTCGGCGACGAAGTCATGGTAATCGCCAACTCCCATCCGGATACTCCCCTGCCCGGTACAATCCGGACTCTTTCGTCGATCCCTTATTTGCCCGGTAAATTTGACTGTACCGTTCGTTTCAATCCAGGCCAACTCAAAGGCCAATTGATCATGGCCACCGGTTGCAAGGTCGAAATTACCACCGATCTGCCGGTAGTCGAGACGCCTAATGCCGAGCCGAAACCAGCGGCTGCGGAGTCTGATGCCAATCAATCAAAGAAAGACGATGAAGCGAAGGAGGGAAATGATAGTGCTGATTCAGCCGCAGCAATCGATTCACAAAAGGAAAAAAGCACCACGGACGAATCAAAAAAAGTCACCCGCGAGGATCCCATTACCGGAACTTGGGATGTTTTTGTGACAGCCATGGGGCAGGAAGTCGCTCAGTTCGAGATGGATTTGAAAATGGATGGCGATGGGAATGTCAGCGGGTCGATCAATGCTCAGGGGGAATCGATTGCCATGTCCAATTCTACTTACGATTACGATGCGAAAATTCTGACTACCACGGTCGACACGCCAGTCGGAGAAACTCGATTGGAATTTAAATTGTTGGGGCGAGAGATGACCGCTGAATTTGAAGCCGAGGGGGTTACTATCTTGCTCAAAGCCGTTCGTCGTTAGGCATGTTAGGCTTTGTCGCTAAAGTGGACAGACCCTCTAAGCTCAAGGCATAAACAATGGAAAATAGACAACTCTCTTAAGGGTATGACCCCTTTAGCGACATGGCCCAGCTAAATAGTTAAGCAAATGCGTAGAAAAGAATCGGCATCGGTATGAAAAAACAAGCGAATTTTAGAGTTACAGATGATTTCTCTAACCCACTCTTCTGGATACTAAAGTTGCCAGAGATAATCCGACCAGGATTTCAAATCGGTTTCGCTCAAGGAATGGTACCCTTGACGGCAGTGCTGCTATCGTTCGTGATGGAAGTTTTTGGTGGCGGGATACCTCTCGCCGGACAAGAAACCGTCATCAAGCGACCGGTGATTTTTGACAAGCCGTCCGATTTTTCAGTTTCTCCCGAATTGCCGAAATTGCCACCGGTTGATGAAGCAGCCGTCATTCAGGCGATAAAACGTGGCGTAAATTTTTTACTGGATTCACAAAACTCCAACGGTTCTTGGGGATCGGCAACACGCACCAAAAGCCTGAATATTTATGCACCCGTTCCCGGCGCGCATCATGCTTTTCGCATGGGAACCACCGGTTTGGCCGTCAGTTCACTTATCGAAACCCGATCCGCTCTCGAATCGCATTTCACCGAAGAGCAACGGCAACAAATGGATCAAGCGATTGATCGGTGCGAGGAATGGGTGCTAGAGAATATCCCCTCGCTGCGGCGAGCGACAGGGGACGCACTCTACAATGTCTGGGGCCATGCCTATGGAATCTTGGCCTTGGTCAGACTGCGGGAGAGACCGAACGATGGACTCGACTCCCTTCAAACGGCAGCGAAATTAGAGAAAATTGACCAACTCATTCGTCAACAATTTGATTTGTTGCAACGATATGAATCGGTCGATGGGGGCTGGGGCTATTATGACTTCAATTATCAAGCCAAAAAACCAACTTCCGATTCGACCAGTTTTACCTCCGGAACGGTCTTGGTGGCACTTTACGACGCCCAACAAGTAGGGATTGAACCCCCGCAGCGATTGATTCAACGAGCGGTTGATTCACTGCATCGACAGCAGAAACCGGACTTTAGTTATTTGTACGGCGAATACATGAAATATCAACCGATGCGAGACATCAATCGACCGGCAGGAAGCTTGGGACGTAGCCAGGCTTGTAATTTGGCGTTGCGGTTATGGGGGGATGAGAAAATAACCGATGACGTCATTGGTCACTGGTTGCTGAGGTTGTACGTCCGCAATGGTTGGTTGAGCATCGGCCGAAAGCG
>JBGTHU010000576.1:0-4006 GCA_041745975.1 Mariniblastus sp. | reverse complement strand
GTATTTTCTTAACGGGGGCGATTAGATTTTTTCGGCTTGGCAACTTGATTCAGGAAGCCATCAAGGTCAGCTCGTTTGAACAACCGGTAGCCATTGGCCGGATTGCGATGGACAGGGATTTTTCCCGTCTCCGCCCATTTGCGCAGCGTGTTTTGTGAGACGCCGAGCAAATCTGCAGCTTCAGCCGTCATCAAATAATCTGAAATTTTGGTCATGTTATTGCTCGTAAGTTTTTGAATCACCGTAGTCTACAAAAGTCTTCAATCAGCCGATACACTAAAACAAGTTTATCAAAAAAATATTTCGTGAATAAGACCATGACTGCAGCGACTGCCAAGAAGGATGCAGCATCCCATGTTTTTCATTGCAAGGGAGGAGGGAGCGAAGGAAAAGGCGAATTGGTTGATGAAGGATTTGTCGTGTACGAGGGAAGTAGAGCAAGGATACACATAGTTGCATCCGCAGAGGATTCTGTGGGGCCTAATCGCCAAAAGCTGATCGATGCCGGTGTGATGGAAGAACAAAACGGTGAATACATTTTTACAGAAGACTACCTTTTCCAATCTCCCAGTAGTGCGGCTGCAGTCGTCTTGGGCCGCTCGGCGAATGGTTGGGTCGAGTGGAAAGATAGCGAGGGGCTCACGCTAAACGAATTTTACAGAAATACTGAGAACGACGCCGAACAAACAGATTGAATTGAAAGAATCAAGTCTTATGGCAGCATTTATAATCTTCGTCGAGGGTGCAGACGCCGAACCCGATCCACTGCCGGTTTTCTTCGTTGATTCTGCGGAGCATGCAGCACTCATCTGTGAGGGAATTGAAGCGACCGAGTACCGGATATACAAATTCACCGTCCAAGAAGTTTCAAAATCAGATCTAAGCAAGTTTCCTTTTGGGGCGGAGATGACAATCGACGCAAGAGACGGCTGGTGTGAGAATATCGTCGACTTCCAGTCATTTCAGCGATGGGTGACACGGACGATCAAGACACGAAAAAACCCCACAAAAACAACCGTTTTCGCGGGGTTTTGATAATGGACGGTATTGGACTTGAACCAACGACCTCCACGATGTCAACGTGGCGCTCTAGCCAACTGAGCTAACCGTCCGAATTTTTTTCCCTGGCGATAAGATCTTCCGTGCCGTTCCCGTAGAGGCGTCGGTGGGATTCGAACCCACGATGGTGGATTTGCAATCCACTGCCTTAGCCACTTGGCCACGACGCCACCAATATAGATCAATTCATTATTTTTGGCCTAGAGGCCATACAAAACTAAAAATTGTAATGCACCCATTCAAACTTTGATCAGCAGATGGGCAAAAGCCCAGACTCAAGATCAAATTGTTTTATCCGTGGTCACCAAACACTCAACGGCCAATCAAACACGCTACTTTTGTCGTTAGATGATTATCTTGATACAATTCAACCTCAAACCCTTCCTAAGACCGCTAAAACGCCCAATTTACCAATTGGCGCGATTGAATGATCTAGGACGTCTCTTTTCACTAATTGATTTATCGGAATTATACCATTGAAACTTTACCCCGTGAAGTGCCCCGAAATTCTCTCGATAGTTCAAAAACGAGGCATTGTCAGAAAAGGGGTCTGACCCTTTGCATTCGAGTTAAATTCCCATTTACCGTCTCGCCGGAGAGGGTCTGACCCCTTTTTTGACATAGGTCAGGTCGCGGCTGCCCATATCGAAGCTGGAAGCAAAGCCGCGATCGACCAGATCACAATTTGAGACTGGGGCTGGGAAATCTTGCTAATTTCCTGTAAGCTTTACCTTGATATTTAGTAAAACATCAGCGAAAAGATATCGTTTGCCTGGAGCAAGTCGAAACCCGTAATTTTGTTACGTTTGAGGTACCTTTCGACTGGCCGATTGGGGGCGAATTGATGTCCATTTGACTCGCCAAACGCTCCGTTGTGGCTGAATTCACTCGCTCTACTTCTTACCTCTGAAACGTTACGATTTTTTTGGTCAAGAAGAAGGCAAAAGGAGGTTTAGGTGCGGGCGAATTCGTTTGGCTTAGCGGATTTCACAAAGACAAAGTTGTTGATCATGGAGCCAATTTTTTTCAATACGGTCTCGACTTTCGCAGATTCCTTTCACACTTAATTCAAATTACATAATTCTCCCATGTTTGATTCCCTTCAAGACGGCCTAAAGAGTGCATTCAAGTCAATCCGTGGACAAGGCAGATTGACTGAAGCCAACATGCGAGATGGCTTGAAGTTGGTCGAAAATTCACTGTTGGAAGCGGATGTGAGCATCGATGTCGTTCGCTCTTTTATGGGGCGAGTGACCGAGCAGGCATTGGGTGAGAGAGTATTACTTTCCTTGCGGCCCAGTGAACAAGTGGCTGGTATCGTTCGCGATGAGTTGATCGGCTTGTTGGGGCCTGTTGAATCTGAATTCAAATTAAATAAGCCAGTCAATATCATTATGATGTGCGGCTTGCAGGGGTCTGGCAAAACCACGACTTGCGGAAAGTTGGGGCGTTTGCTGCAGCGGAATAAGATCACCCCGCTGCTGGCCGCGGCCGACCTGCAACGACCGGCGGCGATCGATCAGTTGCATGTCATTGGTGACCAACTGAATCTACCGGTCTACAGCAACCGAGACGAAAAGGACCCGGTCAAGGTTTGTAAAGCGGCCGTTGAACAGGCTCGGGCTAACGGCAATCAAGTCGTGATTTTGGATACCGCGGGACGGTTGGCAATCGATCAAGAGTTAATGGCTCAACTAAAGACAATTGACGCCCAAGTCCAACCGGATTACGTATTCTTGGTCGTTGACGGAATGACCGGCCAAGACGCCGTACGCAGTGCCAAGGCTTTTCATGATGCCTTGGAGCTC
The DNA here is from genome assembly GCA_041745975.1 of Mariniblastus sp. Taxonomy (GTDB): domain Bacteria; phylum Planctomycetota; class Planctomycetia; order Pirellulales; family Pirellulaceae; genus Mariniblastus. The sequence continues at coordinate 1,139 of JBGTHU010000576.1, read as the reverse complement.
AATGGAGTGATCATGACCAAACTCGACGGTGACGCTCGAGGAGGTGCCTTGCTGTCTGTCAAGCACGTTACCGGTGTACCCATTCGATTCATTGGAACGGGCGAACACCTGGACAACCTGGAGTATTTTCGACCTGAGGGCGTGGCAAACCGCATCCTGGGAATGGGGGACGTTTTGGCGTTGGTCGACGAGGCGCAAAAACTGGTCGACGAAAAAGAACAACAACGCTTGCAAGAGTCACTGGAAAAAGGCCAGTTCACGCTCGACGATTTCCGCAACCAGATTTCTAAAATGGCTCAACCTGGAATCATGCAACGGATGTTGAGCATGCTGCCAGGTATGGGACAATTGGCCGAGATGAATAAGATGTTGGCCCAGGAAGATACGGGTAAACATATTCGTCAGATGGTGGGAATCATCGACAGCATGACCCCCGAAGAGCGAAGAAGTCCGTCTGTGATTCAAGTTTCTCGCAGACAACGTATCGCCGCCGGTGCCGGCGTGCAAGCCAACCAAGTAAATGACCTGATCAAACAGTTCGAGACGATGAAGCCAATGTTAACGGGCATGGCTGGCAAGAATCCAAATGACAGAATGCGTGAATTGCAAAACCTGCAACAATCGATGCTGGACCCCTCCCGGAAACTCAAAAAGTCCAAACAGAGTACCGGTAAACGTTTGACCAATGCCGAAAAGAAAAAATTAGCCAAGGAACGGGAACGGCTGTTGCGGCAAAAGAGACGCAAAAAAGATAGCCAAGACGATTAACGGAGCTACCTTTCGCTTTATTGCTCGATCTGAATAACTCGACTGACCAATTTCCCGTTTTTTAGCCGTGTGTTTATTAAATCGTTTGGCTTGAGCGTTGTCGTTTGTGTGATTAACTTATTCTGGCTGTCGGTCGTTAGGCTGTATCCTCTTTCCAGTACCACCAAAGGGCTGATACTGTTCAGTCGAGCCGCCTGCTCGCTCAAACGTGCGGAATGGCCCTGCAGATAGCTCGCGAATGCAACTCGCATTTTATCTGCCAATCGGTCGAGTTCGAGCGATTCCAGCTGCAATCGGTTGATTGGCTGGTATCGCTCCAGTTGATGATTAAGTTGAACAACCGTTTTTTCTGTCTGTTGAACTCGTTGAAT
>JBGTHU010000575.1:0-8909 GCA_041745975.1 Mariniblastus sp. | reverse complement strand
CCGCGAAGGCCAACAACATCACCTCTTTTAACCGCAGTTGCAGTGATTCGGAACGAATGCCAACGATTTGGCTAATTCATGACGAGTTCGCAGAATGGATGCTAGTTGAAGAATACAAAGAAGCTGTTTCCTCAACTGTACAGCGACTAGGAGTGAAAGCACGGGCGGCGGGAATTCATTTGATTTTTGCTGCGCAACGCCCTGATGCAAACGTTATGCCGATGCAGCTCCGTGCAAACCTTGGGAATAGATTGGTATTGAAAGTCGATAGTGAAGGGACGTCTGAAATCGCATTAGGCCAAAAGGGAGCCGATAGACTTCTTGGCAAAGGGCATTTGCTCGCAAAATTAGAGGGTACTGATGCTTTGACTTTTGCTCAGGTACCTATCGCTTCTGAAAAATTCATAGCCGAAATAATTGAGAAAATAATAAAATCTCGAATGAATAATGAATGATGAATTAATTCATCCAAATGGAACTAGTTTAAACTTCCCCACAGAGTTTCAACAAATACAATCATTGAGTAACCTTAGTATACGTTTAATTTAACGGTTGTTTACACTGTGTTGTAATCTTCAGGTCTGTCTTGAAAAACACTACGAGGGGTAAAAAAGTTAAAAAGGACAGGCACTTTGGAGGCAGGAGCATGTAAGAGAGGCTTTGAGGGCTTTGAGGACAGGCAGTTAAACGATGGTTGCGGGTTGTGCTGATGCGCGATAATTGAGTGTATGTTTTTTTCACACTGAAGATTGTGGTGAATCCTTGGCTCGATCGAGCAAGCTCGGTCGGGGCCGCACACGCAAGTTTACCTTACCTAAAATGCCTATTGCACTCCTTCTTCTCCTCTTTAACACCCGCGACTCGATTGACCGAGATCCAACTAGTCACCAATGAGATTGAGGCTCAAATCAGAACCGTAACGGAATTGCTAAAACTTATCAACGAAAGCTTAACCCATTGCCAATTACAAGTCGGTTATCGAACACGAGATGAGATGGCACTTTTTTTAATCAATACGGCTGAAGTGCGGTCCGCCTTCCGCACCAGAGACGGTCGCAAGATTGACCCACTCGATCTGGCAGTTTCTATGAAAATACTTCCCCGTATCGCTGGTGGAAGCGCTGCCATTCGACGGACTCTGATTGAACTGCTGGGCATCACGGTCACCGGCCTTCCTTTTGCAAATGAAGAGGAACTGCTACCTTGGCTGGAAAGCTGGGAACGTGACCGTCGGCTTGCCATGTTGAAAGACGCTCGATTTCCTCGCTCCGCCGCCAGGCTTTGTTTGATGTGGGATCGACTGGAATCGGAAGGCTTCACATCATATTGGCTGTAGGATGAAAGAGCTATTTCGCATCAAGACAAATTTGTTTTCGCTGGTCTGGGAGCGGCGGGCAAAACAAGATCCGCCAATTTTGGCTGAGCGAACCTCCGTCACCGGTCGCTTGATTCTTTCCAAACGATCGCCCCAGCTTCAATTTCTTGAGTCCAATTGGCGATCCGGCGTCCCCGCGCGATTGGAATCGGATCCCAGCTTAGAAATTGGCCCTCCCATCTATGAGCAATCGGACTATCAGATCTATTTGAAATCCCGCAATGATTTAGGCAAAATTCGCTTACAGCATCGCGACCCCAACATCTTGCAAGGATTGAGCTATCAGGAAAACGATCGAGTTTTACACGGCACAATCAACTTCCGAAATCAAATTGGCCGCAGTCTTTTCACCATCTGCGTTGATGGATCAAGCTACGGCTGATTGAGATTCGCCGGATGCTCAGCCATTTAAGCCAACAAGAAAATGATTCGATTGAAACAAGTCAACGTCAACACGCGATTCGATCAACCCTTCGGTAAATGGAACAACGAATCTCGCAACTCTTGCGATGTGAACCCCTATCCGCCGCGGATGGCCCTGTTCCCAACAACTTTACCTCTCTGCAATTGGTTTCAGCACCAGGTTATCAGCAAGCTTATCGATATTGCCAACTACTTGGGAATGGAGATGTACCAGCAACTGCAACATGTGGTGATCCAGGCGGTCGCCATATTTCCCTATATTGAATCGGTTGTGGGTAGTTACCCGCAAAGCAAACTATGGCAATCCATTTCTCGGATCGGGATTGGTGCCAATCCCGCACTGCCTGGCGACTTGATTTACCTGAGGGAATGGCTGGTTCAAGCGTTCCGAAACGGCGGATGGGCGATGGCTGACCGTTCGATTCCACATGTTGCTCAGCGAAGGATTGCCCATTGGAAACAAGCGGAAGGCGATCCCGTTCTGGTAGGAACGTTGCGGGGTCGAAATCCACAGCAACATTTTAAATGGATTCAAACGACTCGTTCATACTATGTCCGTTACAGCAAGACTCAGCCGAGGCAACTTCAGATTAAGCAAGTCGCATTTTACCTGCCACAAAAGCTCGAAGGAGCCTCGGCGATCACGCACGTGGCTGACGTTGCCGCGATTTCGGTCGTCCGCCGCGATGAGATAACAACCCCCTGGTCGACAAATTTTCAATCAGACCAACCGATGGTGTTCTACCGGCTGGGAAAGATTCGGCCCATGCCGCAATCGATCAAATATCATCATGGGGACAAGACCTCGATCCAATCACCGCGGTACACCACGCGACTCGGTCTTCAACGAGCGAGGCTGTTGAGTGAGATCGCATTGGAGACTGAAGCCGAGTGGCGTTTATTTGAGATGTTAACTGCAGCCAACATACCGTTTACCATTGAGGCGACGACCGTCAAGCGGATCGACCCCAGCAATCCGACCGGCCGCGCTCGATTTCGTATTACCCGTCAACTTTGGGTTCGTTTTGACGGCTTGAATGGCTACCGAATCACTCACCGCACCACCTCCAGCTACACCTCCACCCCCAGCGAAACACTGAAGAGTGTTCAGCGTAAATTAGAAATGTTCCAAAGCGACGATTAGAATTTCCGGTGAAAAGGCTTGTCATGATTGTGACAAGGTTATTGCAGGGGAAGCGTTTGACTTCTTGGCAGTTTCGACTCGGTAGCCGGGAACATTGATCTCGATAATCACGCTGGGGTGAACCAGTCGATCGATCGCCGCGCGGCATTTTTCGCTGCGAGGTTAGCCGATCGTCGTCACGATAACGTCGGGCTGTTTTTTCACTCATTTCGTTGATCCACGCTGAAAAGGCGAGTCTCTTGCTTTGGGCAAGCAGCCGCCGAATTTCCTTGACTCGTCCGACACTGATCATCGTAATCTCCTGTGTTAAAGTTGGAGTTAGGAGATAGAACTGAATTTCCGGAAAAAGGGAATTCTAATTGTCGCTCAATCTGAAATCTTACCACGGGCCATGCCGGCACTTACCAGCAATCATCATTAACTAGGAGCAATCCAGGTCAACCACTGAAGCGAAGCCGAAGTTCACCTATAGTCTTCCGGTTTCAGGAGGCACCGTTTCTACCGCCCGTTTTGAGACATCGGAGAACGAACGCGAGTCCGGTGACGAGACGTTTACCAGCCTTGGCATAGCATCGATATTTCACGCCGTTACTACTTTTTCTATAAAGGGGGGGGACGAAAAGAAATGGAAGACCGCCAAGACATTCCGGCAAAGCGATCTACTCCCCTTGGCGTTTGTCGCCCAAGAAGTTCTCCGTTTGCTAACAACGTAAAAACAAAAGGCATGATGCCGAACAAGGAAAGGATTCCAAGCCCAGTTTGTTTTGAATTGGGTTCTCCACGACCACATTAATCTGGATTTATCCAACCATGAGTCTGACGTTTTTGTCCAATCCCGGTTAGAAGGGAATAACTTGGTATTGAGCAAGCAGAAGCCAATCGTTCGACCGTAAGCTCTGGAGATGAATCGTCAAAGATCAAGATATTCTCCTGATTTGAAATTTGCCCATTAAAAAGGCCGTGCTGTTCTTTCTCATCCATATTATTGAATACTTCAGTAACGTCGACAGCTAGATAGTCCATCCCTATAACTCCAATTGATCTACACATCACCCCTCTATATTGTCCGATAAATTGACCGGACGGGATGGCCGGCAATCCATCGTAGTAACCCAAATTTAACCAACCAATTACGCCTTCTGTGGGTTTCGAATATACGTTGCCGCCGTAAGAAACGGTTTCCCCTGGTTTAATACGCACAAAAGCCTCTATTCGCCCGCGTAGTTTGAGTACCTGTTTTACATCCCAACCTTTCTTTAGAAAAAACTCGCGAACTTCAGCGTTTGGAAAAACTCCATAAAGGGCACCACCTATTCGAAACTCTTCATTCCACTGACGTTTCTCTGTAGAATTCGATGGCATGCTGCCGCTTGACCGTGTATGCACAACAGGGAACGGTTCGTTTGGATCTGCCAATTTTTTACACTCGCTAACAGCCTCATTGAATTCATTATCCCACTCATCAATCTCGGTCGAAGGACGACACTTGTGATGATGGCCAGCCAGTCCAACAACTTGGATATTTTTGAGGCTTTTCGCGTACTCAAAAAGGTATGACAAGTTAGAGCATTCTGTACCAAATCGATTCACACCAAGCCGCGCCTTCAGATGAACCTTCGCTTTTCCTAATTCGCCGAGTAGGTTAACGCATTCATCGTTCAAAGTTTCCAATTGCGATCTTGTCCACGCGAAACAACTCGCGGAAGCTTCGAGAAGCGGTTTTATTTGTTCAGGTTGTATTGGCTCCAATACAAGCATGTCGAGTTGATCCCAATTTTTTTCTCCTAAGTCGAGTAATTTACCGCGAAGATCAACCAACGACTCGACCGACTCAACTGCAAATTTTTTGAATCCATACTCGCCATAGAGACGCGAGACTATTTTCGCGGCACCGACACCATAACAATTCGCTTTCACTACCCATCTTGGCGTTCCAAAATGTTTTAACCGATTCTCAATCAACACTGCATTTTCTTCTATTGAACTAAGAGAGAATAATGACTGTTTTTGTGTTAGAGGCCGATAATAGCCTTTCTTTGATATTTCTTCGAGTTTCGCAAGCCGAAAAACACTAGTTTCCTCGCTTATTGCTTTTTCGTCGTCGTTGACTATCGGTGGGTTTTCAGGAGCGAGCTTTTTAACAAGCTGACTTACCGAATCCCTAAGATCATTGTCAAGTAGGAAAAAGGTCATGGTCGCTTTGCACGATTTCCTGGCACTAGCTGCCTGAATTTCAGCATAATGGATTAAGACCCTATTGTCGCAGATAACTAAATCGCCATGGTTAATAGCTTCCAGAATCGAAAACGGAAGTTGCTGAAACCTCTCATACACTCTAATAGGCAAGGTGTTCACCAAACGCACGCAGGTTTGCTTCAATATCCAAAGGGTTTTTGTATGCTGTCCGGTTTCGTAAACGTAATCACTCAACTGTTTCGCCTCATTAGCGACTGCGACTAATTCTTTCGCCGTATCGTACATCACTATTCGGGTACATTTTACTGATTCGTTAAAAGTTCTAAAAAACCAGAAATTACTATTAAACCATCCAAGAGTTGGTTGTATTGTTACGTAGGAATGCTGTGTACACTTAATAAATTTTTGTAAGTCGTTTAGGTACAGTTGCCGAACGATCCTATCCGATTCACCTTCGTACTCAATGACACAGAGATCTCGAGCATTTTTGCGGTGAATTAGTTTGGCGAATGCCTCGGCAAAATCGCTTTGTAGTATCATTTCATAATAGGACTCATTACCGACTTTTAATCGAAGCGAAACGCTCTGAAGTGAAGCTTCGATTTGAGACAATTTGGTAACCGTGTCCGCGAAACGTTTGAGTATTTGTCTCCACTGACTGTAAAGCTCGAGAGAAATGCTAACGAAAAAAGCAAATACAAAGGGGAGCCGGAAGTCTTTTGACCAATCGAAGTTACCGAAGTCAGCAGTTAACAAGAGTGATACGCATACCGTTAAAGAAGACGTAATAAAATAGAAGAGAAGGAAGTTTAACGTCGACTTTCTTTTCCACACCAACAGTGCATCAATTCTACTGTTGTCTTCATTCATTTCTTTAGCCATAGATTTATACACATCGGTTTAAACGACTTTTTCATTTTCGGTTTAAATAAGGTTAAAAACAAATTAATTACATATTCCGAGAGTCTACCCCGCCCAATCCACACACAGTAACTCGGCTTGGCTGATGACGGTTTCGATTGCTTTGGCCTGCTTGTCTGGTGGGTAGCCGTGTTTCTTCAGGATTTTCCTGACCATTACCCGCAAACGGGCGCGGACGGATTCTTTCACCGTCCAGTCTATCGTAACGCTGCGGCGAATGGTATCCACCAACTCGCGGGCGATGGTGCAAAGTGCTTTGTCACCAAGTACTGCGACGGCACTGTCGTTGACTTCCAAGGCTTCATAAAACGCCTCTTCGTCATCGCTTAGCCCCAATGCCTTGCCGCGGCGGCGGGCTTCTCGCATCTGTTTGGCGATTTCGACCAGCTCGGCGATGACTTGGGCGGCATCGATACTGCGATTCTGGTACTTCTTGATGGTCTTGTCGAGCATGTCGGAAAATGAGCGAGACTGAACCAAATTCGTGCGGGTGCGAGACTTGATTTCGTCCGCCAACAACTTTCGCAAAACTTCCAGTGCCAAATTCCGCTGCGGCATGTCGCGGACTTCAGCCAAGAACTCGTCGGACAAAATCGATATGTCAGGCCATTCCATGCCTGCCGCTGAAAAGATGTCGATGACTTCATCGGAGGCAACTGATTTCGACAGAATCTGACGAACGGCGGCGTCCAAGTCTTCTTTGCTCGCTTTTCCGTCTCCCCCACCACTGGCCAATTTACCAAACTGCGCCCTCAAGCATTGGAAGAATGCGACCTCTTCGCGAATCTTGATCGGATTGGGTGTATTGAGCCAGTGCCTTTTTGAGTTCCGCTGCCAAACCAAGATAGTCAACAACCAATCCGCCTGGCTTGCCATGAAAGACACGATTGACGCGAGCGATAGCCTGCATCAAATTGTGGCCGCCCATCGGTTTATCGACATACATCGTGTGCATGCAGGGGGCATCAAAACCGGTTAACCTCATATCGCGAACGATTACCAATTTGAGCGGGTCTTTGGGGTCTTTGAACCGTTTGGCCAACTGCTCTCGAACCCGCTTGGGGTGAATGTGAGGTTGCCAGTCGATTGGATCACTGGCCGAACCGGTCATCACAATCTCGATCTGCGAACGACTTTCGTATTCACTGGATGGTTCAGCCGCCAACGTGGGATAGGCATCTTGCCTGTCGGCGTTTTTTGTTGAAATTCCTCGCTCATGCGTCGGGTTGGGATCGGTCGCCAAGTTCACTCGCTCGCGCGTCGGGCTTGTAGTAGATGCGGAACCACCGACCCATTCTGGCCGCAACTCAGCAATCGCTTTGAATAGTTCCACGCAAATTCGGCGACTCATGCAGACGATCATGGCTTTGCCGTCCATCGATGCGAGTCGCTGTTCCCAGTGTTCCACCAAATCTTTTGCGATCAGCTTGATTCGTTTTTCGCTGCCGACCAAAGCCTCCAAAGCGGCCCACTTGGTTTTGAGTTTCTCTTTGGCTGAATCCTCTTCCCCTTCGGTAATCTCCTCGAACTCGTCATCGATCTTGGGGCGTTCCTCGCTACTGAGTTCCAGCTTGGCCAATCGGCCTTCGTAGAAAATTCGCACGGTCGCCCCGTCCTCGACCGCTCGGCTGATGTCGTACACATCGATATAGTCACCAGAGACTGCCTTGGTGTTCTTATCGCCCAACTCAATCGGCGTGCCGGTGAAACCGAGATACGAAGCGTTCGGCAAGGCATCTCGCAAGTGCTTGCTGAACCCGTAGCTGATTTCGCCTGTCTGTTTCGCTTTGGCGTAATGGCCGTATTGGCTGCGGTGGGCTTCGTCGGCCATCACCACAATGTTGCGGCGATTCGAAAGCTCTGGATAGGTCGTGCCTGGATCAGGAGCAAACTTTTGCAGCGTTGTAAACACCACCCCTCCCGACGCAACTTGTAGTAGCTCTTTCACTTCGTCCCGATTTTCAGCCTGAGACGGTTTTTGCCCCAGCAAATCCTGACACGCGGCGAAGGTGCCGTGCAATTGGTCATCCAAATCGTTGCGGTCAGTGATAATCACCAACTGGAGTTTATAGGTTTGCAACTGGTCGAAGGCTTTGCGGGTCGTTGCGTTTTCGTCCGCTGAATTCTTCAGTTCGATTACCACCAGCTGCAAGCCGTTGACGAATAAAATTACGTCCAATCTGCGATTGGAAGTTTGAAGTGAGAAGTCTGAAGTGTGAAGTGAAAAATCGTTTTCTAACTTCCTACTTCTAACTTCTCCCTTTTCACGGTTTACCGTGAACTGATTGACTGCCAGCCAATCGTTATTGGCGGGGTTGCCGAAATCGACCAGCCAGACTTTGTCGTGAACCGTGGCACCATCCCGTTTGAAGTCGACATCGATACCATTTTGCTGGATTGTGCCGGATCTTTCACGAGATTTCCAATGTTTTTGACGGATCACTTGAACATTTTGCCTCAAATTAGGCTGGTTGAGGATTGCGCTTAAATAAAAAAACTCGAAAAAACAGGGGTTTATGTCGCATTTTGTTCCTTTTGAGGGTTTGGGATTAAATAAAAAGTACCTCCGAACCACGTTTCCCATGCAAGTCCCGACATTTTGTCGGAACTTTTGTCGGGATTCAAAATTCTGATCAAAGAAAATGAAAAATCCCGACACATCTTTTTCATCTTACGTCGCCAGCAGTACATCTTCTTACCTCCATTTTCTTACCTAACTCCAAACTATCCCCTACGCCGAACAGACTTTATTACCACTTCTTCATTCCCAATGTTGATCCAATGAATAGTTTCCAGCGGACTAAAATTGATCAATCGAGCGAGTTGATCCTCATATTGATCTGCATCACG
>JBGTHU010000574.1:0-1620 GCA_041745975.1 Mariniblastus sp. | reverse complement strand
CTTGAGGAGGCTCATTCAAGATCGATTGCAATTGCTGTTGAAGTTGTTGAATTTCGCTTTCCGCTAATTCTTTTTTTGCCAGCTGGGTATCGCTGTAGAGTTCCAAAACGGGTGCTTCGTTAGGTTGATCGTTGTCAGCGGTATTGTTCAGGATCGCGTAAAGTTGAAAATATTCATGATGCGTGATGGGATCGTATTTGTGGGTATGGCATTGAGCACAGGCCAGGGTCGTTCCCATCCAGACGGCCATCGTTGTGTTGGCTCGATCGACAACCGCCGCAGATCGAAATTCCTCGTCGTCGGTTCCCCCCTCTGAGTTCGTCAACGTGTTGCGATGAAAGGCGGTGGCGATCAATTGATCTTGCTGGGGATCGGGTCGTAGGTCACCGGCGATTTGATCGATGGTAAACTGATCGAAAGGTTGATTTTGTGCGAAAGAGCGGATCACCCAGTCGCGATAAGGCCAGATTGTCCGCAAGTGATCTTCGGCATAACCCGCCGAATCAGCATAGCGGGCTAAGTCCAACCACTTGGCAGCCCAGTGTTCGGCATAGGCCGGCGACCCCAACAGACGATCCACGACTTTTTCATACGCATCGGGGCTCGTATCGTTGAAGAAATCGTCCGCCTGCTGCGGCGTCGGTGGCAGACCGGTCAAGTCCAATGAAAGTCGACGTATCAGTGCGAACCGATCAGCTTCCGGTTCAGGTTCCAAGGCGCGCCGCTGCATCGCTTCAAGCACAAAATGATCGATCGCATTTTGAGGCCAGTTCGCAAGGCCACCTTGCTTGGCGACGGCAGGTATTTCAGGACGCTGGGGGGCAACGTAGGCCCAATGGGGTTGGTACTGGGCTCCCGACTCAACCCAAGCTTTCAGCAGCGAGATCTCTTTAGGTGAAAGTGCGTTTCCATGTTCAGGCGGCGGCATCACCATTGAATCATCATCGGATTCGATACGTTGAATCAATTCGCTTTCTTCAACATCAAACGGCACAATCGCCGGATAGCCATTCCCATCATCAGTGGCTCCTTCGGACGTATCCAATCGTAAACCCGACTCGCGGGTTTCTTCGTCAGGGCCATGGCAGGCGAAACATTTGTTTGACAATATCGGTTTGATGTCTCGCGAGAAATCAACATCTTGCGGATACCCAAACAGCGTTTGACCGTGATCCAACCCAGCCAGCAGGAAGACCCAACAGACGGCGACGAACGACGTTAATTTTGATAAAAATTTAAATTTCATGAATGTCAATTATAGTTCGTTAGTTCTACTTGCAATTCAACAACCAAAGGAGCAAGTTAAATTCAATCGGATTGAAGATGAATCAAAATCAATTATCTGGGTTTTTCAGTTTAAAAACCAGCCAACTTTCGTTCATTTTGTTTCGATATTGGTTCACGCCTAAATTACTCATCTCGAAGATAGGATGCCGCAACCGCCAGAAGATCTCTAATTAAATCAAAAAATGGTAACATTTCAGCCGTCTGAAGCGAGAAGTCGTTTAACTGGAAGCCAAAGCGAATTTTGCAAAGGAAAAAGCTCAGAGGTATGCGAACTTTTTCCGCAAAATTCGCGGCGGCGACCGATCTACTTCATTCGGCTGAAGTGTGACGGCG
>JBGTHU010000573.1:0-6088 GCA_041745975.1 Mariniblastus sp. | reverse complement strand
CTTTGAAGCGTCGCCCACCTTTTTCAGTATCTTTCTTGAAATTGGAGCGATGATCGACCAGCTCGGTCAGCAACAAGGGGGAATCGCCTTGAGCCAAACTTGCCAATACAGCCGCTAAATCCTCCCAAGAGATTTCACTTTGCTGCTGAATTTCGCTGACGATTTTGCGAAATGGCTCCAGTTTTTCTGATGCCGTTTTTAATTCCTCGTTTACTCGATCTTGGAACCGCTGGATTCGCAAGGAGTTGACCTGCTTGAGCGATTTGGGACGATACTCATCGATCGGTTGATTCGTTTCACGTTGCAGACGATTCAGCTTTCCCTGCTCCTTAGGTTCCACAAACAAAATGGCAATTCCCTCTTTACCAGCTCGACCGGTGCGGCCGATTCGATGGATATAGGCTTCCGTATCGTGAGGAAAATCGTAATTGATCACGTGACTGATCCGTTGTACATCCAGGCCACGAGCCGCCACATCGGTGGCGATCAAAACCTTCAATCGACCAGACTTTAATTGATCGATGGTTCGCTCTCGTTGATTCTGAGGGATGTCGCCATTCAAGGCCGCTACTGAGAACCCGCGCTGGCCCAGCTGGTCGGCCAAATTGACCGTTGTATCACGGGTTTTTGTAAATACGATCACCGCATCAGTCTCTTCACTATCCAAAATTTGAGCCAACATATTCAGCTTTAGCTTCGGTTGCACCACGATACTTTGCTGTACAATCGAATCGGCAGTGGCTGAGTGGGACTGGATCGTCACGTTAACCGGATCGGTCAGGTATTTTTGAGCAATCCGCTCGATCGGTGCCGGCATGGTGGCGGAGAACAACAGGGTTTGTCGGGGCTGAGGGATTTTGGACAAGATCCACTCCACATCATCGATGAAGCCCATTCTCAACATCTCATCTCCCTCATCCAAAACGATCGTTTTTAGTTGGGACAAATCGAGAGTTCCCTGATTCAGGTGGTCCATAATTCGTCCGGGGGTGCCGACCACGACCTGAACACCTCGCCGCAGTGCTTTCAGTTGGATGTCGTAGCTCTGGCCACCGTAAATCGTCACGGCTCGGAAGCCCGGTAGGCCCGCTCCGTATTTCTGAAACGAATCCGTCACCTGAATCGCCAACTCACGGGTGGGCGCCAGCACCAAAATTTGCGGTAGCTTGTTGTCGGTATCAATTCGAGAAAGCAAAGGGCAAGCAAACGCGGCGGTTTTTCCAGACCCCGTTTCAGCCCGACCAATCAAATCGCGACCTGCCAAAACAACCGGAATCGTTTTTGCTTGGATCGGTGTTGGTTTGGTATACCCCGACTGGGCAATCGCCGTCACGATGTTCGGATGCAATCCAATCTGGTCAAACGGGTTGCTGATAATGCTGGCCAGTTCATTAGTCTCGGTCTCGGCATCAAGATCAATTGAAGTTGCTGTGGATTCGGAATCTAGCGGAAGATCGTCGATAGCTACTGAGGTTCCAATTTGGCAAGTTGAGTCGATAATTTCAACAGGGATAGAGTCGGTCGTCATTTCTTTTCTTCTGGGAAGGATTTAAGGTCGGCACGAAGTGCCATTGATTGAAAAAATTCACACGATTGATCCATTTTCGGATCCGATAGAATCGAGTTCGAAAATGGATTCAAACATTAATAGTGTGATTTGCTTGTCCTGAGTCGTCGACAAGACGTCACGCCTTTCCCGTCTTTCGACGAGGAGGAGAATTCAATCAATTTCCAGCTTTCCAGAAGCTCGCACCGCTCACTTAATTGCAATAAGCGGTCGAGTCGGTTGATACTTACGCAAGTAAATCGCCTGGAGCCTTGAAGATACATTTTGGAAAATACAACCATCGTTTTAACAACAATTGTTGGCGCTTTCCTGCTCCGTTTACTTGCAGCGCATATAGAGTCGTAAATTCAGCCCTCGCGAATATCAATACGAAGGCTGGTTGACAAAATATTGGATTTTTTATCCAACTGCAAACTCAATCGAATGAATTCATGTCTCAGCAGCCATAACCATATTCGATCAGGGTCAAAAAGAGAAGGGGAAAAGTTGAAAATTTCTCACTTTATTGTCGTGTAAGTCGCAAATCAAGCCATTTGACCGGCAGTATCCGCATCTCTTGGCAATCTGAGGATCAAAATTTGACAAACCCAGCGAACGCGAACAACCCTCAAGCATTCGGCTTTACCTTTTCCATGCTAACTAACGCCTGATTTAAATGCCTGTCCTTTTGTTCTTCCCCGCTTTTGTTTTTCCTGCAAATTTGGCTGAATTGCTAGCAGTCTGCGGTCCTCGCAAGCTGAAAGGGCATGCTTTCAGCTGCTTGCTGGCAAATGATCTTGGTCGGACATCCGATTTACGCTAAAGTTTCCAATGAGTTGTTCCAGCGAGTTGTGTTTCGGTACGTTTGACAAAGTCACTCTCAGCCGAAGCCAATTTTTGTAGAAGCTATCTGAAAAAGGGGCTGACCCTTTGTTAACCCCATCCATTTGACGGCTGAAACTGACAATCGATTATGGTCACGGACGGCTTTAATTATGCAACATCGTATCCCATTAATTTATTATCTTTCGATTAATGCCTCTGGCAAGCGATTACCGCTGCGCGAGTGGTTTGGAAACCTTGGTCAACAGTTGTCGAAATTTTTTCGGGGATGGCATCAATTTTTCTTTTGGGGGTTACTATGGGGGCTGATCCTATCAACCATCGGCTGCCAACGCCCTACCGGCAATCAATCGAATCGGCAATTTCTGGATCCCCAAAATCGACCTCGGCTGTTTGCCAGCCAGTCTCCTTTCAATCGAAACGATGCCGAAGCCAATCAGTATGCGGCTGACTTCCCAGATATTCGTATCGACGACGGCCAAGGTTTGGGGAGACTGAACGAGCGTTTGGGTGCGTTCGACAATGACAACCAATTGTTGAATACCGAAGTCGCCGGCCTGCAACAGAAATTGGACTTGGCCAATCAATATAACAGCCAACTCAAGGAACAACTGGCCGGTACGACCAACCAGGTGAGCCAACTGTTTGCCGAGCGGGAATCTGCCGCCCAACAAGTTGCCAGTTTACGAATGCAGCTGGAGCAGGTCAACGAAAATCTAATGATGGCACAACAGCAGGTCGAAGCCTCACGTTCTGCCAGCGCCGGGCAATTGGCCAGCAATCGCGGGGCCGTTCCCGGACAATTGGCTGGTGGAGCCACCTTGAGTGCTAACAACAGCTTGTTAAATAAAGTCTCCAGCATCCGGCTGCCAGGTGCTCAGGCGCGCATGGACGGAGACGTGATTCGTATCGAGTTTCCCTCAGATGTGACGTTTGTTCCTGGAACTTATCAGATTCAGCCCAACCAAATTCCCTTGTTGCAGAATATCTCGGGGTTGATACAGGGGGAGTTTCCCCGCCATATCGTCGGCGTCGAAGCCCACTGGGATGGTACGCCGTTGCAAGCCGCCGGTATCAGCGATCATCAATTGACCGCCACTCAGGCGTTAGCAGTGTTTAATGATTTGATGCGATTAGGACTCCCCAAAAAACAACTCTTCACGATGGCCATGGGGAGTAACCGCCCCCGCCATGCATCTGCCCAAGAAAACGGAATCAGCCCGAACCGCCGGATCGAGATCGTAATCTACCCCGAAACCTTTGAACAATAGGCGGCCGTCGGTTCATTGCCAATTTCTATCTGCCGCTCGTCTTACTCCCCGACTTTAGCGGGCGGTGTTTTGAGGCTGGCCAAGTATTCGATCAGGTGAACCAACTCGGCGGGAGACATGGCGACCGCCAAATCGTCGGGCATGCTACTTTGAGCCAGTATCTTCCGCTCTTCGATTTCATCGACTGCGATTTTTTGTAATTCAGTCCCATCATAGATCTCCAATTCCGTCTCGCTCTCGTTGACCAGCAAACCGCTGATCAAGTCACCATCAACTGTCATCACGATGGTAGTCCGATATTTTTCATCGACTTCTGCATTGGGGTGAACGATCGACTCGACGATCTTGAAACGGCTCAGCCGCAATCCTACGTCTGACAGATTCGGCCCGAAATCTCTCCCTTGGTCACCGACCAAGTGACAGGCGCTGCAATTGCGAGAATAAACCCCTGCTCCTTGTTGTGGATTCCCTTTCAAGTCGGCCAAAGCCGTCATCGCTTTGTTTTGCTGTTCTTCGGTGGCGTCCGCATTGTGAGCGGTAAGCACGTGCGGCAGTGCTGCGGCGTCGATTTCCGAAGCGGCAAACAACTCGCCAACCACTTTGTCGACTCGGCCCGTACTTGGCATTTTACCGGTCAAGTAATCGGCTTGCCAAATCGATCGGTTGGCGGCCAGAGTATGGTAGAGTGTATAGTCCACCCAATAGTCCTCGGGGAGAGCCAGCATTTCAAATGCTGCTTTCATTGCGATCGAAGTTGGGAAGAAGCTCAAGCCGCGAGCGGCTTCCGTTCGGACTCGCGGATGCTCATCGAACGCCGCAGCCGTCAAGATATCCAAAGCGTTTGGAATTTGACCGCGCTGATCAGCTGCAATCCGCACCGCAGCCGCTCGCGCCTCGAACAGACCGGCATCGGTGGCGACCTGTTGCAGCAAGTCCACATCGACTTGATGATGAGATTGCTGCACCCAGAGGATTTCGCACAACAAACGGTCGTACATTGGGTCATCGCGATCCAATGATTGCTGCCACTGCGTCAAAGCTTGCCGGACTTGATCCCAAGGACGATCGCGCAACTCGCGGCGAGCCCGATAGCGGGTGCGCCATTCGTACTCTTTCAATTGCTCCAAAATTTCCAATTCCGTTTTCCCAAATTGGATCATGGGCTCCAGCAGTGGCCGCTCTTGATAGACCAATCGATAAATTCGGCCATGCGATTTGTCTCGATTGGGATCGCGTTGACTATATTGCATGTGTCCGACCAACGCATTGGACCAATCAAGAAACCAGAGGGCTCCATCGGGCCCGATCTGTGGGTCGGCGGGCCGAAAATGCTTATCCTTGCTACGGATTAAGTCATCGGGGCTGCCGTCTGGTTTTTTCAAACGACTGCCGTTGAAACCACCGCCGTCATCCCCCAAACTGAAGCGGGGCATTCCGTTCATGTTAATGACGCAAGCGTAGGTAAATTGCCCTTGAACATCATCGGGAAACTGGCGGCTGACCAAAAATTCGCTACCGATTCCGGGCCGCATTCCTTCGTTATTGACGATGAAGCGAATTCCTTTTCGGCCCGGTGCCGGGGCACCTGACAAGGGGGTATCCCAAGCTTGATTACAAGTCGTGCCGTCGCCGGGAAATCCCTGTCCCCATTGGTCAAACGAATAGCACCACATGTTGTACTGGCCGGGTAGTGAAAATTGACGCACCGATTGGGTTTTGGGATCGATCACATAGGTTCCGCCGGGACCTTTGCTACGATGAGGGCCCCATGGGGTTTCCAAAGTGGTGCTGGTAGCGATCCCCTCCAATAGATGCAGATACCCTCCGTTATTCCACTGGAAGGTACTGCTGCTGTGGTGCGTGTCATCGGTGGCCCAACCATCTAGCCAATGCACCACCAAATCGGCTTGATCGTCGCCCGTCGTATCTTTCAGAAACAAGATTCGCGGCTGATCGACAACCAATACCCCTCCGTTCCAGAATTCAAAACCGGTTGGGCAATGGAGTTTGTCGTAGAACACTTTGCAGTTGTCAGCCTTGCCATCTCCGTCGCTATCTTCAAAAATTAGCAAGCGGTCATTCGGTTTCGGTTCCCCCGGTTTCCATTGAGGATAGGTCGGCATGCAGGAGACCCACAATCGTCCTCGATTGTCAAACTGCAATTGAACCGGGTTGGCTAATTCAGGAAACTGTTGCTCATCGGCAAAGAGTTCGATTTGGAAACCCTCAGGGACTTCGGTTTGAGCGATAAACTCTTCCGGGGAAAGAATCTTCAGTTCCTCGGCTTCCGAGTACTTTTGACCAGGATTTCCAAACCGCGTTTCGGGGACGAACAGATCCCCTGTGTTGGAATCGTCGGGTTCGTAATTCGATTTTTGACCGTTGGCGATAGCCCAAATCTCCCGATCGCGGACTTCTACCATGCGGC
>JBGTHU010000572.1:0-11040 GCA_041745975.1 Mariniblastus sp. | reverse complement strand
CCAAACGATCAGCCATCGAAACCAATCGCAGGATTTCTCAAGTTTTGGGTGAGTCCAGTTTGGAACGTAAAATCCGTTTTTTGTTCGGAATCTCACTACTGATACTGATCATCGGTTCGTTTATGTCGGTGAATTGGATGACGGAGAGCTTGATCCGACAGAACACCCGTGACAAAGCTCATGATCTTAAGCCGGATTACGTGCTGCGCAAGCACTTGGCTGAGGTTCAAAACTTTCAGGATGAAAATCAAAACGCCAGACGATTATTTGAATCATTGTCATCGAAAGCCGTTACAACCACTTACGATGCGGAACTATTGGTTTTGAATAACGACTTGGGGCGCATGGCGATCAATCGTGCCAAACTACCACAATCTGAATTTGAGCGAGACCGTATTTTGAGAATTGCGGAGGCCAGTGAGCAGTTGCAACGCGATCAAAATCAGCTGGAGATTTTGCGATTGCGTGGAGGTGGAGATGAAGAAGCAATGAAAACACCGGATACCTCGGGAATATTCGCGGAGATTTCAACTGACACTCAATACATCTATTACACTCCGTTGGTGTTTGAATCCAATGGCGCATGTATCGGTTGCCATTTTCCAGTCGCCCACTCCGATTCAGCACTCGACATCATGAATGGCTTGCATGGACGCCTGACCGCCGACGAAACATCGGCGGAGGAATTTGCTGATCTTGAACTGCAAAAACTAAACCTCGCACCGTCGGTGTTTTTAAAGATATCTCTGAATAATGAAGTTTCTCAAGGTGCCATCAATCGAAATCGTGCAATCTTGACCGCCTTGGGAATCGTCACGGCGGTATTCGCCGTCGCGGCGATTTGGTGGATTGTGCGTCGTTGGGTGGTCAAGCCGCTCAAGCATTTGACTGAAGTGACCGAGCAAGTTGGTTTGGGGCAGATCGACGTGCGGGCTGATCTGGAAACACGCGACGAGTTTGAAGATTTGGGCCGATCGTTTAATAAAATGATGCGGCACTTGCAAGACACCCAATCCGCTTTGCAAAATGCCAACGTCGATCTGGATCAGAAGGTCGATGAACAGGCTCGACTGAACTTGAAATTGCATGAATTGAACCAGTTGAAAAGTGAATTTTTGGCTAACATGAGCCATGAACTAAGGACTCCTCTCAACAGTATTATCGGATTTTCTGAAGTGTTGGTATCGACAGACGATCTGGGGCCGCAGCAAGCAAAATTTGCCGCCAACATTCGTAAATCCGGCCAATCGCTACTTGAATTGATCAACGATATTCTCGATTTAGCAAAACTAGAGGCGGGTAAAATGGAAGTCAATCGTACTGAATTTTCGATATGTCAGTTGGTTGGCGAATTGTGTGACATGGTGCAGCCCCTGGCTGATAAAAAACGGTTGCGACTTCACCTGCATTGTGCCTCCGATCTGCCTCTCGTTTATCAAGATAAAGTCAAATTGAGACAGATATTAACCAATCTACTTTCCAATGCCATCAAATTCACACCCGAAGGAGGAAGAATATATCTGCGAATCGGTCAAACCGAACATCATCAATTGCAAATTGAAGTTGCCGATTCGGGGGTGGGAATCTCAGATGAAGATCAGCAAATCATTTTCGAAAAATTCAGGCAAGGCGTATCCGCACTGGGCAGCGATGCATTGACTCGCGAAGTATCCGGTACGGGACTGGGCCTATCAATCGTTAAGGAGTTATCGAAGTTGCTCGGGGGGGGGTTGAAGTCGAAAGCGAACTGGGAGAGGGAAGTACATTTCGCGTCGCAGTCCCTTGGTCGCTGGAAGTTTTACCAACGGTCAATGACGAGATCGGTGTTCGACTCCGTGAACTAACAAAAGCCAACCGCATCGATTTTGCTCGGGCCATTGTGGACTCAGCCCGCCATCATGAACAAAAAGCTATCCTTGATGTCGCAGACGATTCTGGATCGCGCTGAGTATTAAACGTTTCTCATCTTTAGAAAAAATGAGACGGGTGTAGTAGGCAGTCAATCCCAATGGCACCATCAAGGCGACAGACAGCCAAGTCGGCAGCAGTAACAGGAGTGGCAATAGCAATATCAACCACATGCCGAAGTCATTGTGGCAATCATTGAATTGATTCATCAACAAAATCGTGGCGATCAGAATTAAATTTGAAATCGCCGTTGCCGTAACCGCTCCGTCTAACCCCCAAATGGGAATGAGATACCAATTTAACCCGATATTGGTTAGCAGACAGCCGATCAGAGCCAAGGAGACCAGCCGCCCCCGTTCGGCGACCCATAAATAGTCTTGTCCGACAGTCGTCAAGCTAAACCAGATAAACAAAACCATGGTCATTGGAAAAATCCTCAAGCCATCTTGGTATTTACCCCCCATTAGCACATCAAAGAAAAACGGGGCCGCCGCCAGCGCGATCGCGCTGCCGAAAATGAAACTTAGACCCGTGAGCTTATAAGTCAAATTGAGTTGTCTTGCGGCGTCGCGGCGGCGGTTGGATTCCCATAATTGACTGAGGTAGGGAAATAGTATCCCGGCGACCATCACAGCCAAGCTGTTCATCAGAAGTGGGAGCATGCGGCTGCTGTGGTATTGACCGACTTGGCCTTGAGCCCAATCGACTGACGCATTGGATAACTGCAATAGCATGTAACGGTCAGCAATTTCGATACTATTGATAAGAAAGTTAGACGCCCACATCCAACCGGCAAAGGGGAGTATCTTTTTCCACATGGCTTCCTGCCGGAGTTGCTGGGGATCGGGGGATCGAATGAGTTGCCAATGATGCCAGACCAACCAGATCGCCGGCACTAATCCCAATAGGTTGCAGAAACCAAAAGCAAGAACCGCCGCGTTGGCGCTATTTTCAAAATACCCAATCGCCCAACAACCAATCACGGCGAAACTCACCGCGGTAATAAACCGGATCCAAGAGACAAGCCGAACTAATCGCAGCGATTCCAGCAGCGAAGTGGTAAAATTGAAGCCCGCCACTGCGATCAAGCTAATTGCCAAACAAACGACCAATCCCCCGTCTTGTGGCCCCCGAAAAAGATAAGGAGCAAACCGATTGGGAAGCAACAACAGAAGGCTGATCACAATCGTCAACGAGATCAAATTGACAGCTCCGATTCGTCTGACAAATTGACGCAGCGATTCTCGTTGTCGAAAATGTTCGGTGAACTTCCCAAAGCACCCGGTCAACCCCAGCATCGCCAAGGGGGGTATCAACATCAGGAACCCCCATGCCATCGACCATTGGCCTAATTCTTGGTCGGTCATTAATCGCCCAAAAATTACCCCTCTGATGAATCCGATTGCACGCTGGCCAACCGTCAGTGCCAGTGCAAATGCAATTCCAGTAAGCAAGGTGTCGCCAGCTATCTTATTCGTACTGAACGCCTTCGATTTCGGCGATTCTAGCGGCGAAATGATTTCGGGAGCAGGTGTGATAGACATTAAGATAGAATGGAGGGAAAGTAACAGAATAACATTGCATCAATGAGAGAAATTTAGTTCGCTGCGACGGTTTTCTGCCTTTTTTTTGGAAAGAAATTCCAAAATCGACTCAACTAGCGATTGGTTTATTTTTTTACTTCAAAAACACGATGATGTTGGCAAAAAATGCTTTCCTAAAAATGAAAAATCGATTACAATCGATTCAATCGGTTTGACCAACTGAAGACGTGGTTGGTTTGTTAGGCGTCATTTTTTACAGTTTTTAATTACTTTCCTGATAGGCTTGTCTCTTGTCCGAAGAAAAGAATACTTCCGAAAGTCCCGTGACCACTTCCAAATTGCCCTTCTCGATCTCACCTGTGGATGTCGATTCATTGGTCGCCGAGTTTAAGTCATCGGCGGCGATCATTAACGGTTTGATCGAATTGTTGGATCAAGGTAATGCGATTCCGTTTATCGCCCGATTCCGACGTGATGAAATAGGTGGCCTGAATGAGACTCAAATTCGCGAGATAAAAAAGAGTGTCTCTCGCATTCGAGTCTTAACAGAACGAAAATCGTTTGTGTTGAAGGCCATCGAAGCTCAGGGGCAACTCTCTGATCAGATTTCCGAACAGGTACGTGCCGCCCAAACGGCCCGCGAACTCGAATCGATTTACCACCCTTTCAAGACTAAAAAGGTCTCTCGGGCCACGACAGCGAGACAACAAGGGCTGGAACCCTTGGCAGAAGAAATTCTCAATGCGAATTCGAATGATATTGATATCGCCACCCGTGCTACCAATTTCGTTCGGGTCGACCGCGGATTGAATTCAGTTGATGATGTGATCCAAGGTGTTTGTGATCTACTGATTGATCGTTACTGTGGTGACACCGCACTTGTTGACAGTTTGCGAAAAGTCTTCCGGAAAACTGCCCAGGTGACATCTAAAGGGATCGAAACAGCAAGTGCTTCGAATGTACAACATGATGACCCTACCCCGATAAAAAACTCTACTGCACGGATGTCACAAGCCAGTTCAGATGCTCCCAAGCCATCAGTTCACTTGTCGGAGGTCGCCGAAGCGGAGATCCCTCAGGCAGACGTCGCTCAATCGGAGGTACCCCAGAAAGAGGTTACCCAAACCGAAGTCGCGCAAACCGAAGTCGATCAAACCGAAGTCGATCAAACCGAAGTCGCGCAAACCGAGGTCGCCGATACCGAAGTCGCCCAAGCCGAAGTCGCCCAAGCCGAAGTTGATCAAACCGAGGTCGTCGATACCGAGGTCGCCCAAGCTGAAGTTGCTCAAGCGGAAGTTGACGATGCCGCACAAGATGTTGAAGGAATGAGTTCGGAGCCCGTGGCAACGGGGGATCCGCTTTTGACGGGGAACGCTCAAGCTGAAATGTCGATTGTCTCAGAGGCATCGGTAGTCGTCGACGCTGCGGCACCGCCCTCAGCGGCGTTGCCAACCGCGATCGCCACTACCCCTACCACTACCACTACCGAGAGCGGTCCGTCAGAACCCGTACCGGCTGCCGATCCGAAAAAGAAAAAAAAGAAAAAAAAGAAAAGTAAGACGGTCGATGACCCATTTAAGGATTACACCGATTTTCAATTGCCGATCAATCAGTTGCGCAACTATCAAGTTTTGGCAATCAATCGAGGTGAAAAATCGGGTAAGCTAAAGATAAAAATCCAGGCCGATGACCAACAGTTGGCAGCCGAGGCTTTCAAGTGCTTGGTACCCCAGGACCATCCATTTCAGGGGTTTCTGGAAAAGTGTGCCAAAGAGGCTCTAAATAAATCTTTAATACCCATGATTGAGCGAGAACTCAAGCGGGAATTGACTGAAAATGCTGAAAAGCACGCGACCGATGTGTTTGCTCATAATCTTCGCAATTTATTGTTGCAACCCCCAATGCGGGACGTCCGAGTGTTAGCCATTGATCCCGGGTTCAAGCGAGGCTGCGCGGTGGCTGTAATTGACCAGCGGGGGAATCTTTTGCACCAAGGTGAAGTTACGGTGGTCGGTAATCAAGTCCGCCGCGATGAAAGCCGGCAGCGACTATCCGGCTGGATTCGGGAATTTAACATTGATGTAGTGGCGATTGGTTCCGGAGCGGCCTGCCGTCAAGCGGAACAGTTGGTTTCTGATTGCATCCAGGAATTCCTTGCCGACCATCCCGTAAAATATGTGATGGTCAACGAAGCGGGTGCCAGCATTTACTCGACCAGCGAAATTGGGCGCGAGGAGTTTCCCGAACTCACCCCAGCAATTCGCAGTGCGATTTCGATCGGTCGTCGGTTGCAAGACCCTTTGTCGGAATTGGTCAAGATCAGCCCTGCCAATCTAGGAGTGGGGATGTACCAACATGACGTCAAAGCAAAACATCTCAGTGAAACATTGGATGAAGTTGTGCAGAGTTGCGTCAATCAGGTCGGGGTCAATGTCAATACGGCGTCAGTTTCCTTACTGAAACATGTGGCCGGCTTGAATTCGTTGACCGCCAAGCGTCTGGTTGAACACCGTCAGAAAATTAATGGCTTTTCCAATCGCCAGCAGTTTAGAGAAGTGGCCGGGATCGGCGAGACGACGTTTGTGCAAGCCGCAGGTTTCTTGCGAATTTTTGAGGGTGAAAATCCTTTGGATTCAACGTCGATTCATCCCGAAAGTTACCCGGTTGCCCTCTCTGTGATCCAACAAATCGAGTCAAACCTCGATGAGTTGTTTCCCCACCCAACGCAGACCTCCGGCGAACCAATAGAGAATGCCGGGCATGGGCCGTTGTCCAGCGCGAGGGCGGCTGCGAGCGTATCCGTTGAAGAACCGACTCCGACTGAACCGACTCCGACTGAACCGACTCCGATTGAACCGACTCCGACTGAACTCGCTTTGAGTGTACCGGTTTCCAGTGAGGTGGAAGTTGCCGACTTGGCAGAAGTTTCAAGCTCATTGGCACGCCGCTCGATCTCTGAAGACCAACGGAACGTTCGTGCCAACGCAATTAAGAAACTGGCCGACCTACAAATTTCTCAGTTGGCATCCGACAATTCAGTGGGGCATTTGCTAGTGAGAGATATTTTGCAGACCCTGCGGCGGCCTGATTGGGATCCCCGAGATCGTATTGCCCGACCTATTTTTCGTCGGGGAATAATCAAGATTGACGACTTAAAGCCGGAAATGCAATTGGATGGCCAAGTGGTCAATGTGGTCGATTTTGGTGTCTTTGTTGATATTGGTTTGGGAGATAGTTCGCTGGTGCACGTCAGTCGTTTAGCTCATCATTATATCGCTGACCCCCACCGGCGGTTTGCCATTGGTGATATCTTAAAAGTGTGGGTGGAGGGAATTGATAGCCAGCGGCGACGGATTAAGTTAACTGCGATTCAACCCGGAAGTAAACCTGAAGGAAAGCGGTCCTCCAAGAGGCAGTCTCGAAACTCCCAACGTTCCACGCCGGGGGGGGCAACTTCATCTCAGGATCGTTCGAATACTTCGACAAATCAAACGTCGGATTCCCGCTCGCGTTATGATAAGAAACCAGAAAAACCAGGACGATTTGGAAGATCGGGTGGCAATCAAGACAATCGGAATCGGCATCAACAACGAGGTTCAGGTGGGAATCAACGAGGTTCTAAAAAGTTTGTTTATCGTAGCAAGCCCAGCCAAGTCGCTCCACCGATCACCGACGGCATGCTCGAAGGGAAAGAGCCGATGCGTTCATTCTCTGATTTAATGCAGTTTGTAACTAAAAAACCGGATGCTAAAGATTCATCTAACCAATAGTATGGAAAACGAATTTCAAAACCAGTTGGAAGCAGCGATCGAGCGTGGCCAACTGAAAGGTGATCGAGAATCTCGATCGGCCAAACAGCAGTCATTGAGTTCAGAAGAAATCCGACGACGCCACAACGATTTTCGCCTCGATTTGTCCGATCACATCGAGCAGGGACTCAAGCAACTTGCTCAACATTTCCCAGGTTTCAAGTACGAGACAATCTATGGGACGCGTGGTTGGGGTGGAGCTTTGTCACGCGATGATATTGACCGAGGTCCGGACGGGCGAACGGGAACGTTTTTCAGTCGAATCGAGATCACAGTCAAACCTCTCAATGAGTTTAACTTGGTGAATATCGCTGGGAAGGGTACGATTCGAGACAAGGAGCTTTTGACTTGGAACCATTTCGACAGCATCAGCCAAGCGGAAAAGTCGGTTTTTCAGAAAATCGTCGACCGTTGGATTCTTGAGTATGCAGAACTTTTCGCGGCTCGTTAATTGCCTGCATTTTTTTCCAACCGATCGCCCAAGCAAACTGAGTAGCTGCTGATTAGGATATGCGGTTTCTGGTTTGTGGTTTACGGTCTGGTCAGCCGATGGTAATATTTCCCCTTGGGGTTTATACTCACGCTCTAAGCAGACAGCAGATAACAATAACCACTTCATTGCAGCCGAGTCGTTCTCAGGCTCGTTATAGTTAAATGAAGTATTTTTTCCCTGCCGCTTGCCATCTAGAACCATCTCCAAACTTTACCAAGTCAATAAAACGTGGAACAGGCGATAAAAAAAGCGGACATTTTAATTGAAGCACTCGGCTGGATTCGAGAGTTTCGAGGCAAAGTTACCGTCATCAAGCTAGGTGGAAGCTTGCTGGACGATATCGATTCGTTGCGTCATATCTTGCTTGATATTTACTTCATGGAAACGGTCGGCATGAGACCGGTCGTGGTTCACGGTGCCGGTTCACGCATTTCAGCAGCCATGGCCGAGGCCGGCATCGAACCTCGGTTTGTGCATGGCCGTCGATATACTGATCAAGCGACGCTGGAAATTGTCGAGCGAATCCTTGCCGAAGAGACCAATCAATTTTTAGCCGATATTTATGAACGAATCGGCGGTCGAGCGATGACGTTGAATTTTCAATCGACTCCCGTGTTGATCGGAGAACCATTGACACTCCTCGACGAAAAAGGGACGGAATTGGACCTTGGGTTTGTCGGTGACGTAACCGATATCGATCGGGGGGTGATTGAACGATTGTGCTATGCGGGACAAGTCCCCTTCATTCCCTCAATGTGCATTACTTCGGATGGCCAAAAATTAAACGTCAACGCTGATACCGCTGCCACTAAATTGGCGGAAAAACTCAATGCCCACAAATTAGTCATGGTCAGTGATGTTCCCGGAGTCTTACGTGATCCTCAAGATCCGAGCTCATTGATCTCCAGTTTGACTCCGACTCAGGCCCGCCAATTAATTCGTGACGGAGTTGTCTCTTCGGGCATGATTCCCAAAGTGGAAGGGTGTCTCGATACGATCCAACGAGGTGTTCCTAAGGTTCATATTGTCGATGGACGTTTGAGACACTCGCTGCTGTTGGAAATTTATACCAGTCACGGAATCGGTACCGTGATCACCAGTGAAACATAGGAAATTCGTAACCGATTTATTCAAGAGGTTCATAATGCGACATGTTTTGTCATTGCTTGATCTAACCGCCGACGAAGTCAGACGCGTGTTGGACTTGGCGAGGGAATTGAAACAAAAATTTCTCCGTGGCGAGCGACCGAATCTACTGGCCAATCGAGTCGCAGGATTGGTGTTTGAGAAGCCTTCACTTAGAACGCGATTGAGTTTCGAATCCCTGATGTCGCAGACAGGTGGCAGCAGTTTGTTCCTGGGGGCGGACATTGGTTGGGGGTCTCGCGAGCCGATGCGAGATTTGGTTCCAATCTTGACCGGGTATTTGGATGTGTTGGTGATCCGTGCAAACAGTCATCAAATGGTGCAAGAAGCCACCAGCTTCAGCCAATGTCCCGTCGTCAATGGCCTGACGGATATGTCTCATCCCTGCCAAGCCTTGGCGGATTTGATGACCGTGGAAGAGCATGATGGTGGCTTGGAGAATTCTCGGATAGCCTACATCGGTGACGGAAATAATGTGGCCTACAGTTTGGCAGTGGCCTGCAGTCGTTTAGGCGTTCCGCTGAATATCGGCGCACCCGAGCAATACCAACTTCCTGCTGAGTTCATTCAACAACTCAACGACAAAGCAGGTCGGACTTTAATTTCTCAAACTACCGATCCTGTACAGGCCGTGGCTGATGCGTCATTCGTTTACACCGATGTCTGGATCAGCATGGGGCAAGAGTCGGAACGAGAGCAGCGGCTACAAGATTTAGCCGACTATCAAGTCAATTTCGATTTAATGAATTCAGCTCGGCCGGAAGCACGATTTCTTCATTGCCTGCCGGCTCGCCGTGGCGAAGAGGTGACCGCCGAGGTCATCGATGGTCCCCACAGCCGGATTCTGCAGCAAGCCAATAATCGATTGCATGCCCAAAAAGGATTATTAGTCTGGCTGTTGACCGAGGCGGGCTGAAGTGGGTGGCCAAGTCTCGCAGAGAGGCCTCCATTTCTGAAAAATCTTTCATGGCGGAGCCCAAACGGGAGTTGCGAGATAACACATATTCAGATTTAACTTGGTGATTGGTAAAAAATAGGTAACACTTTAACCAAATGAAGTTGATCGGTCGCCGTCGCAAATTTTGCGAAGAAAGTTCGCAAAACTCTGAGCTTTCAATATAGCAAAATTTGCGTTGGCTCGCGGTTAAATGACTTCTCGCTTCAGTCGGCTGAGGTGTTACAAAAATAGTATTCCTGAACCATCACATTTTGGATAGATGATAAATATCAAACAACAGCAACTGGTAATTCGGGGGGTCGTCTTTGACATGGACGGCTTGATGTTTAATACGGAAGACCTGTACGACGAAGTTACAGCAGATGTGCTGGGGCGGTATGGGAAGACGTACAGCCGAGAAATTAAGTTGCAAATCATGGGCACGCCGGCCCGCCAAGCGTTCGACGTGATGGCCCAACAGTTAGCACTGCCGGTCGATTTTCCCACTTTTCAAACCCAGCTGAAGGAGGCCTTTCGCCATCTGTTACCCGATCGAATCGAAAAAATGCCCGGTTTGGATCAGTTGCTGGACACTTTGGAGTCACGAGGGATTCCCAAAGGAGTGGCCACCAGTTCTGATCGCCAGTTCGCCCGTACTGCACTGGGCTGCTTTGATCTGGAGCCCCGTTTTGAGTTTGTCATCACGGGTGACGATGTCCAACAAGGAAAGCCGCACCCGGAAATCTATTTGGCTTCAGCCAAACGGTTGGGGATTGAGCCGGCCTGCATGATCGCTCTAGAAGACAGTTTTAACGGGAGTACGGCAGCAGCGCTCGCAGGGGCATTTACCATTGCCGTCCCCACCCATCACAGTCGACATCAAGATTTTAGTCATGCCGATTTGGTAGTAACCTCTTTGGGGGACGATCAAATTGTCCAGTTATTTCAGGGAACCAATGGGAAATAGGGGAAATAAAAGGAAATAAAAGGACAGGCAAAAAAAATCTAAGGGAAACATTAAAGGACAGGCAAAAAAAAAATCTTGACACGGTTTTGAAAATTTGAGGTGGCCCACGGTTGACGGGCGCGCGATCCCTTAAGAATTTAGTGTGGACTCGAAGCGGTTTGGTGATAGATAATCTATTGAAGAATGTCGACGAATTGCGTTGAAGTAATTGATGTATTCTTGAATTTCTTTTCGTG
>JBGTHU010000571.1:0-2685 GCA_041745975.1 Mariniblastus sp. | reverse complement strand
TCATCAGATTTGCACCTATGGTGCTCCCATGATCGGTAATGATGTCACCGCGAGTGCATTGTTCTCGGCGCTGCCTGAAAAGATCTACCGTTACGTCGACGTTGGGGATCTGGTACCTCGTTTGCCAACGGTCAGCCTGTTCAGTAATTCCTTCAGTCACTGCGAAAGGGAGATTTTGGTCGGAAATATTAACCAAGACTCCGCAACTGAGAAATTGGCAGCATGTGCGGCGGCTGCTGTCGAAGGAGAAATTGACGAGATGATCGCCCATTCGATTTGGGATGAACTGAAAAAAGGGATGCCTTCCCATATGATGGGGAACTATTTGAGTAAGTTAATTTAATTCCAATTTCAAATAATTTAGACGGTGGCAATCAACATGAGGCGTGCTTTAGTAACCGGTGTATCACGAGGGATTGGTGCTACGATCGCAGATGAACTGCTTGTGCAAGATTGGCAAGTGACAGGGACATCGCGAAGTGGACAGTTTCCGGATCACTTTTTGGCCAATCCAGCCTTTGCCGGATTAAAGGTTGATTTTTGTGATGTCTCGATGATCGTCGATGTAATCAAACCTTTGTTTTCTTCTAAGACGCCGGATGTTTTGGTCAATAACGTGGGGATGTTTCAGGCCGCTGATTTTGCTATTGATGATCAGCAATGGATGGGTGTTTGGGCTCAAACCATGCAAGTCAATTTGGCTTCGACAGGGCTATTGAGCAAGTGGTTTATCAACGCTCATTCACAAGCCGGAACGTCTGGAATTATCATCAATATCGCCTCGCGAGCCGCTTATCGGGGTGACACGCAGGAATTTGCTGCCTATGCTGCATCCAAAGGAGGAATGGTGGCTCTGACCAAGAGTATCGCTCGCGGATTCGGCCGCCAAGGGATTTACGCCTATTCAATTGCCCCCGGTTTTGTCGATACTGATATGGCTCGTGATTCGGTAGAAATCTATGGCGAGCCCTATTTAACGAGGGATAGTTGTTTTGACAAAATGACGCAGCCGCATGAAATTGGTAAGCTGGTCGCTTTTCTTGCTAGCGGGCAGGTTCTCCACATGACGGGTAGTACGTTCCATATTAATGGTGGTTCCTACATGCTGTAAATTTAGATTTCCGATCAGCCGCTTAAGCTCGAATTTTTCCATTAATGTCACCGCGGGGGACAAACCGCTGAACCACAAACATTGCGATCACTTTGGCCAGTCGTCGAGCCGACCATCTCCGGTGAGAGAAAAGTCGGTGGTAGGTCGAAGGATTGACCGGTTCCATTAGGTTGAGCAAGCGGACCACGCACGAGACAATTCGATTACCGATTACCAAAATCGCCGCTGCGAAGAAAAAGACCAATCGCCTGGCAGTTCCTGGCTTTCCAGTGGCGGCTGACAAATTATCGACTAATGGTTTATAAACTCGGGGAACACGAATCATGGCGACTTCCTTGCCTGAGTTAGTGACTGTGGTAAGTCAATATTCTGGCGCAGGGAAGTCCCTTTTAACTATATTAGTTTGCCAACGCCCAATGCTCCTAAAATGGAAAAAGTTGAGCTTTAAGCGAACGGCAAATGTAGGGATACCAACCCGAAACGTAAGTGAGGGATTAAACGTTGATCCCTCGCTCACGCATTTTGAAGTTAGGCTTTTTGATCGAGAATCGTACTCGTACTTAATGAAATGGTACTCGTACTTGTACTCGAACAAGGCGATCCGAGTACGAGTACGGCATAAGCTGAGTACCAGTACGAAAGGCCGAGACTTTCAGCATCATTTGGTATTTCCTCAGTCAAAAAGCGCAACTTCAAAACTCCCGCAGCGGGTTATCGTTGGTAAATTTTTACTTGCCGCTCGCCTTAATGCTTGATCCTGCTTTACACCGGTCGAAATCCGGAGATTGGTCTACCCGACTCAATCAGCAAAAATTGTCTATTCAAAATCGCTCACACCCTTCTCCGGCAATTCAGCAAATCATCCAGCAACTCATTCTGAAATCATTGCCTAATCTACTTTTTCTCTATTGGCGAGCCGACCGGTGAGGCTACAATAAAAAGGACGTTGTAGGCCACTACGCCACTAAATCGGAACATCTCCGAAAAACGTTCTCGCGCGCGGAGAGTCAACTTTCAAAAATGGTCGCACTGAATCAAACCAGGAATCCACCAACTTCAGTGGCTGATTCTGCGCCCCAACATCGAGAAACCCCACCTGATAGCAACTCGTTTCCGACAAACCGTATGCGATCGTTGTTACGCGCCAGATCCTACGATCCCCACACCGCCGAGTTCGTTTCGACTGATCCGTTGGAATATGTCGATGGAATGAGCTTGTTCAGGGGGTATTTTCAATTTTTCAAGACGGACTCTTGGGGGACAGCGGTAACTAAACAACAATGTGATCAGGCATTAGCCGATGCTAGGCAAGAGTTTGTTGATATCTTTAATCATCTCAATCAAACGCCTGGATGTTCGGAACCAACGATGAGCTGTGGCTTCTGCGCTAGTGGAGGTGAATTTAATCCTTTTGACAACACAATTGAAATTTCTGAGGTGGCCCACGGTTGACGGGCGCGCGATCCCTTAAGAATTTAGTGTGGACTCGAAGCGGTTTGGTGATAGATAATCTATTGAAGAATGTCGACGAATTGCGTTGAAGTAATTGATGTATTCTTGAATTTCTTTTCGTG
>JBGTHU010000570.1:0-3387 GCA_041745975.1 Mariniblastus sp. | reverse complement strand
TGGACGCAGAAAATGAAGTCGATCCAACGCCACAAGACCTAATGATCGAGTTGTTGGGCGATGCTCCCGAACCCGTTGCTCCCCCGATTGAAGGGGGCAAGAAACTGCGAATTGTTGACTCGCTGAATCACATATTTCGTCAGGGGCTGAAGCAAGATGATCGTTTTATCATGTTCGGCGAAGACATCGAAGCGCCCAAAGGAGGCGTTTTCGGATTGACGGCAAATCTCTCCGATGAGTTCCCCGATCGAGTTTTTAATTCTCCCTTGGCCGAGGCGACCATTTGCGGCGTAGCTTTGGGAATGTCAGCCTATGGCATGAAGCCAATTTTCGAGTTTCAATTCATCGACTTCGTTGGCCCGGCCATGAACCAATTGGGCCAAAATGTTTCGACCATCCGCTGGCGAACAAACGGCGACTGGACTTGTCCCGCCGTGTTTTACGCCCCCTATGGAGCGTACTTGCCCGGTGGGTCGATTTGGCACTCCCAAGCCAACGAATCCATTTTTGCCCACTTACCGGGAATTCGAGTCGTCGTACCCAGCACCCCCGAGGATGCCACGGCGCTGATGTGGACGGCGATGCATGCCGATGATCCCACTCTATTCTTAATACCCAAACATATGTTCCGGCAACAGATGGAAGTTCCCGCTGAGATTCCACCCGTTGGATTTGGCGAAGCAAGAATTCGTCGTTCGGGCGATGATGTGACCCTCGTGGCCTGGGGGAATTGTTTGGAACAAGCAATCGCTGCAGCCGATCGATTGGCCGATGAAGTTTCCGCCGAAATCATCGATCTTCGATCCATCCAACCGTGGGATCGCGATACCATCGTTGAGTCTCTGGAAAAAACCGGTCGGTTGGTGGTGGTGCAAGAGGATGGTCGATCCTGTAGCGTGGGCCAAATGATTATTAGCGAAATCATGTCCGATCCGGATAGCTTCAACTTTTTTGTCAGCCCACCCCAATTGGTCTCCAAGCCTGACGTTCCTATCGGCTATAACCCAATCTATGAATACGCAGCACTGCCCGATGTAGAGCAAGTCGTCGCTGCCATCAATTTGACAATGGAGGATTAAGAGCAAGATGCCAATTATTTCCGTTCGCATTCCGCAATTGGGCGAAGGCTTGCAAGAAGCGTTGCTGGTCGAACTATTGAAACAGCCAGGCGATGAGGTTAAGCGAGACGAACCACTGTACGTGATGGAGACAGATAAAGCCACAACCGATGTCGAATCCCCTTACTCAGGTAAGTTGGTCGAATGGGTGGCCCAGCCCGGCAGCGTGTTGGAGATTGGAACCGAAGTCGCTAAAATGGAAGTCGCTGAGGGTGTCAAAGAGATGGCGGGGGGGCATGGCCCCGATCCAGGTGCCTCGGTTTCCCCGATGGCAGCAACTGCTGAAACCACAGCTCAATCTGGTGCCACGTCGGTAAATAACGAAACGAAAGAAAAACCCGGCCGTCGGACGGATGTGACCATCCCGCCGAAAACCAGAAAGTATCTCAAGGAACTCGGTTTGTTGGATCAAGCCGATTCGATCCCGTCAGTCGGCAGCAAGATGATGCCGGCTGATGTCGATGCCTTTTTGGCGGCTCAATCAGAATTGAGTCTCAATTCGGTTGCCAGCGATGCCTATCAAGTCGTGCCGTTGCCGAAATCGCAACTGGTGCTTAATTACCGACTCAGCAAAGCGACCAAGGCCACCGTCCCTGTGACGGTGATGTCAGAAATCGACTGGTCGGCAATCGAGTCGGCACGTCAAAACGCGAAACAACGGGGTGACAAAACAACTG
Source organism: Mariniblastus sp. (assembly GCA_041745975.1). Lineage (GTDB taxonomy): Bacteria > Planctomycetota > Planctomycetia > Pirellulales > Pirellulaceae > Mariniblastus. The sequence continues at coordinate 1,592 of JBGTHU010000570.1, read as the reverse complement.
GATTTGCCATGGCCTGCTGGGGGGTTGTCCAAGCAATGAAAAAGCATGAAAAATTCCGCAGTGCGCTGTCCAACGACGGAAACTCATTAAAAGTATTCCATCGAGTCAATTTGGGTGTGGCCGTTGCTCTACCCGGGGATGAAATGCTGACTGCCGTTGTTCGCGACGCAGACGAAATGACTCACGCTGAATTTTTCGCGGCTCTGCAAAGTTCAATTGATCAAGCCCGCGACGGAAAAGATCAGGCTGATGAATCAACAACGTTAACCGTTTCCAATATCGGCAAAGCGGGAATGAGAATTGGAATCCCCGCCATTGTGGCTCCCGCGGTGGGAACACTGGCTTTCGGCGAGGTGTACCAGTGGCCTCTTCCGGATGGAAACTCCTTTCGCTTCCGACCGACTGTGACTGCCACGCTCAGCTTCGATCATCGTATCGCCAACGGCGTCGGGGCCGCCAACTTTTTCAACGAGATCAAAGCCGAAATCGAAACAATTAGTATTTAGGTGTCACGTTTCCCCACAATCCAGCAGAAGCGATGTTCACAAAAATAGGGATAGAAATAGCGGGGCATTCAGGGAGATTCCGAAAGATAAGGTGTTGTCACAGGAACAGAGCGTAAATCGGAAAAGTAACTTGCAACCAATATCTTGCCCAAACCAGCCAGCTTGCCCTCTGCCTGGTCAGTCGTAGCTTACGATTCTCGAATCCCCAAAAAAATAGCTAAAATTTTCAATTTTATGAAACCGACCGAAACCGATAGCGGCAGTTATGGTTTAATTCCCTAGGCATGGCAATGTTGCACTGCCTTAACCAATGTTAATTAAATAACATTTTCACATCGAGACGGTGTCTCGCCCCTACGGAGAAAAGGTTTCAGTTATGAAAAAAAGTAGAATTTTTAGCGTCGCATTGATGGCAGTTGCGAGTCTGTTTTTGCTGGTTGAGATGGCAAACGCTCAGCCGGGAGGAGGTCGTGGAGGTTTTAACATGGCAGGCCTGATTACCGGCCTGCAATTGACCGACCAGGAACGAGTTCAAAAAGAACTTGAACTGACCGCTAATCAAATTGAAGAGTTGAATGATTTGCGAACGGAACAGCGAGAGGAAATGGGCCGCATGATGCGAGAGATCATGCAGGGTGGTGGACGAGATCGGGGCCAGGGGTGGGAAAAGGCTCGTGAAGAAATAGAAAAGCTAAATAAAGAGTTTGAGTCCGACGTCGACAAAGTCCTGCTTCCCCACCAAAGGAGTCGGTTGAAGCAGTTGGTTGTCCAATCCCAATCCCGCGTGGGTGGTGGGGTTTCGGCGGGTCGTATCCCCGATGCGATGATCAAGGAATTGGATATCACCGACGAACAGCTGAAAAAGATGGAAGAGAAAGCTAAAGAAGTTGGTGAAGGATTGGCCAAAAAGATTGCCGAACTGCAACGTCAAGCTGAATTGGAAGTTATGGGCGTCCTCAGTCCAGCACAACAAAGCAAATTCAAAGAAATGGTCGGGGAATCATTCGAGTTCGGAGCTCAAGGTGGTTTCGGAGGAATGATGCAAGGCCGTGGTGGCGATCGAGGTGGCCGTGGTGGCGATCGAGG
>JBGTHU010000569.1:0-4193 GCA_041745975.1 Mariniblastus sp. | reverse complement strand
GATCGGTGGCATCGAATTCGGGGCCGTTTTGATGTCCGTCAAGCGGAACAATGGGGTCTGATGAAGAAATTAATAGAAGAATTAATGTTGGAGAGCGAGCCCTTACCATCGGCCCCATCCCCTCAGAACGCTCGCAAATTTTTGAATGCCGAAGACGAGGATTAGAAAATGGTACTGGTTTACATAAACAGGAAGTAGGTGGCGTCAGCGGGGTTGTTTGGTCGGTTTCAGTTCATCCAGTTTGATGCACGTTGGACTGGGAAAAATCCACTTAATAGACGACTGCCCATCTCCTAATCCGCACAGCTGCATTGTTACAAAAAATGAAATTTTTGACTGATATAACAAGATGAGTATTTCTGAGTATAAGAATCGCACACCGAATTTGGCCCTCGCCAAAAAACTGCAAATCGCCAATGGAATGATCACCGCTGCTGTATTGATCTTGGTGATTTTGATGCAACGAATACAGATTCCGCTTCCCGAAGGAATCAACTTTCGATTTTTGCCGCCGATTTATTCGTCCTTAAACGCAGCGGCAGCGGTGCTGTTGGTGGCCGCTTTGGTGATGATTAAACGAGGAAACCCTGTCGCCCATCGCAACTTCATCAACGCTGCGATGATCTGCTCAATTGTTTTCTTGCTTGGATACGTTGTTTATCATGTAACCGAGCCAGCGACAAAATTTGGTGGCAGCGGAATTTGGCGAGGAATTTACTTTGGGCTATTGATCAGCCATATCATCTTGGCGGCAATTAGTCTCCCATTCATTTTGACAACCTGGATCTATAGTTTTACGAATCAATTCGAAAAACACCGTCGTTTCGCGCGTTGGGTGTTTCCAATTTGGTTGTATGTGGCAGTTAGTGGCCCAGTTTGCTATTTGATGCTTAGGCCCTATTATTCGGCTTGAAGGCTCTTGAAATGAGCAAGTGGCCGGTTGCGTTTAAGACGAGGTTAAAATGACATTGCCACCTGACAAATTAAAAATCGTTGCGAGGTTTTTAACAGCCCCAAAAGCCCATCTTGCTCGCAATCGATTGGAACAGGAGGGGATTCAAGCCTTCCTTGATAGCGAACATCATATCACAATGGACTGGATGATTTCCAACGCGTTGGGTGGCGTCAAGCTATTGGTTCGTTCTCGAGATTTGGAAATTGCAGAAAAAATTTTAAGTCATAAAGGTCCTCCGGTCCGCAACGAGGATACCGGTGACCCAACAAAATTTGATGTGTCTCGCGAATCTGAATTGATGTGTCCCAATTGCAATTCTCAACAAGTTCAACACCAGCCGATTGGTCGAAAACTGGTCTTTATTTCAATTTTGCTGCTTGGTTTTCCGCTACTTTTTATCAAACGAAGCTTGGCTTGTCCCGATTGCGGTCATCGATGGAGCGCGGGTAAATGAAACAGGCGACTTGAAGGAAGAACACCCGCCGATACGATCATAGACAGTTGGTAGCGATTAAAACAAAGGTTCTGTCCCTAAATGGGTCAGACCGTTTAGGGACAGAGCCAATTTCAACCTGGACGACTTTTCTCACTTGCCCAAATTCCCTAAAATATGATAAAAGGGAGTTATCAAGAAAAGCTTAAGGGTCTAATTGCAAATTCAAGGATAGGAAGAAAAAAATATGGATATCGATTCAATGGCTCTTTACTTGAATTATCTGCTCTCCTGGGTAGGTTTGGGTACTGCTTTCGGGTTGGCGGCTTTGATCGTGATGCCTTCAAGTGACGGCAGCGGGAATTTAGCGACCTTATTGATGGCTGTTGCCGGCACGGTTTGCGGTTGCTTTATTATGCAAGGTATGTCGTACGACGGGCTTTATGAAATGCCTATCTCTGCCACTGGATTTTTTGTGGGACTGGGTGGGGCGGTGGTGATGCTGATCTTTTTTCGCGTTATTGGTGGACAAGAGATGCTCAATCAACAAAGCACTCTTTTTCGTCATAATCGCCGCCGTCGTCGAAGGTATTTGAAAACGGAAGATTTCGACGAAAGCATGGAAAGTTAAAACACTTGGGATTGGCGTTGATACTCTGCCCGTTCCCACCGGGCCTTGCCTGCCTTTTTAAAGATGCGAGCGACGATTATCAAACGCCCTGCTGGCGACGGCGGCGTATCCTTGCACTGACTCGATCTAAAGTTTCGCGTTCTTTCCTAGTTAGGCTTTCGAAGCCGTGATTATGGAGTTTTCCTAAAATTTCGTCAGCCAGTCGATCCTCTTCGGCCTCCTTGTCCAACAACTCTTGTTGCCTTTCTTCCTGTTTCTCTTGCAGCCATCGCGAATAGATCAAATTTTCATCTTTGTCGGAAAAATCGAAGTCTTCAAAGTCTGGATAGTCGTCCGATATCCGCGACTCCAATTCCTCGGCGACGGCAAGGATCGATACCATTTCCAAGTTTTCAGAATCTCGATCTAAGTTCTCCAGACTGATATTGTGATAGAAAGACGCTCGAGCACAAAAGCAGATGACAATACCGGCCAGCAAAATCCCAACCCAACCTAAGTTTAGCGGCCCAAGGTCCATTTCTCTTAGAAAAAATGAAATTCCGATCATTGCAAAACCGGTGGCAATGCCGATGAACATGACCGTCGCTTCAATGCGAATATTGGTGTCGCCACGACCCAAATGATGAGCCACAGATCTCAGTATTGCCCCTCCGTCGAAAGGGAAAGTCGGCAAAAGATTAATGATTAGCAACTGAAAGTTAACCCAGGCAACGATCATCATTAATGAAATGTACTTGCCCGATGAATCGAATTCGAAGGGACGGAATGGATTGATGATTTCGTGAATTGCCAAGTGACCTGAAGAAGTCAAAAACAAGGCGGCCATCGAAAAAACGACCCCATTCATAAGTGGCCCGGCCAGATAAACGGCAATCTTGGACTTGGTGGGTAAGGCAACATCAATTCCAGATATTCCCCCCCAGGGCATTAGCACAACCGTATCGGGCTGCCTGCCAAATAAATTGAGTACGACCCAATGTCCCAGTTCGTGAACTGCTAAACTACAAAATAAAACCAAAATCGTGGCCAATGCCGTACCGCTGTCGATCTGGTAACCCGCCAGCTTCAAATTGACTTCCAGCGCCAACGCAGCGACGCAGAGAATCATCAAAATCAAATGGACTCTGACAGGAACTCCCAGCCAGCGACCTATTCCGATGCTCCAACTGTATTTTTCTGGCATGGCAAGCCTCTAAGATACCTTGCTATTATCTGATTGACATTTCGATGACGTCGGGGCATTTCAATGGAGTAGTGAATTATTAATTTCCATTCAGTCCGCCAGTTCAACTTCGCAAATTCACTGCTCTTTTCAAAATACTTTTTTAAGTTATCGTCTCCAGTCACTGATTTTATCCGGCCTCGAAGCGGCTATCAATCGTGATCGCGAAGAAAAACGTTTTTTTTTCCAGGAAGAAGCCTTACGCGAGTCAAAATACAGTTATGTTTGACGATTATGGCCTCTGATACAGACTTTGGCTTAACAGCAAGGGACTTCCCAGCCAATCCGAGCGATCAAAATGCCACCGTGAATCGGTCGGCAAATGTTCTTGCCTCATAGGCCAGTAGTAAAAAACATCGCGATTGAGCGCCAGATACAACCGGTCAGAGTTCATGGTTACATTGCCTGCCCTTGGGGGAATCGGGCCAGCCTCAATACGTGGGCATCCTTTAAGCAATTGCGGATTATAACCACCAACACGATTAACAATCTGTGCAATCTGATACAAAGACAGCCTTGAGGGCCCTCCTGCATGGTACAACCCACAAAAATCATGAACGATCACTTCTTCAAACAACTCGTTCAGGCATTCGACGTAAGTGGGAGTTCGAATTTCGTCGTAGTACAACGTTGCAGGTTTTTGTTTGGCAAACCGATTTTGTATCCAATCGATCGCACCCGCGTGGCCGTTAAAACTCACCCCCATCGGCAACGAAATCCGCAGAATCGCCGCAGTCATTGTAGTAGGCACACTCCGTGTGCCGTCGCCTCCTTGTTCGCGAAGGATTATCCTCTCCGCCTCCGCCATCGTCTTCCCACAAATCGTCACCGGATCAGTCTCATCTTCCTCGACGTGCCCCCCGCCCCGCGTGCCCGAAAAGACCAGGTCGATCGACAAATGAACCAGTCGCGTGCTCGTCCCGCGAATCACGTCCAGCATTGTCGTGACGCT
>JBGTHU010000568.1:0-5641 GCA_041745975.1 Mariniblastus sp. | reverse complement strand
TCCCCCCTCCGATGATGCAAGCCAAAAAGGGTGTCAATTGAGCTTCCACATTCCCGGTAAACGAGATCATCATCAACATGCTTGTGATCACTCCCAAAAACAAGAAAAATACCGTTCCTAAACTGACCAAAATCGCTTGACGGCTGGCCGAATACAACATGCCGCAGTGAACACCCAGCATCCCCACGAACAAATAGATCATCAGCAAGCTGGCCACCAAATAAATCAAATTTTCCAGCGAAACGATCTCATGATAACAGAGGTAGGCACAAAAGCCGATCGGTATCAAGATCATGTCAGAGGCAACAATCGCCACGCCAAACAATTTTCCCAGCAAGAACTCTTGCGGAGAAATATCGGAAACTCGCAATAAATCGAGCGCTCTGCCATCTCGTTCAGTCGTGATCGAAGTCACCGCCAATGCGTTCGTTAAAACAACGCTCAACAAGATAAATGGGGCCAATGGTTTGGTCACTACATGCAATTGAAATCCTTCATCAGCCGTTCGACGAGTCGCCTCGCCACTACTGACCATCCAAAACAAAGCCAACAAAACCGACAAGGCCAACCCCCAATAGATCAACCGAATGAACAAGATTTTTTTGCCGTAGGCCCATGTGCAAGCCTCCCGCCACAGAATCGGGTTGTCCCAGACATGACGGCTGCGTCCTGTTCGTGGCAGACGTGGTGTCGCATCGACGATGCCGCCCATCGTGGCCGAATCCAAAGGCGAACTCTCCAAAACGGTCTGTCTCGCTGTTGGTTCCGTAGTAACAGGTGCCAAAAGTTGCTGGCCGTTGATTGCATTAACCTGGTCTGAAAATTCAACCTCTTGCTGTCGAATACGTACCTCCCGACTCGGATTCCACCTGCGAACTCGAACGATGGCGATCAAGCACATCAAACAACCGGCGATCATCGAAAATAAAATTTGTGGCAGGACTGCGGTAAGCCAGGTCTGAGGAACCGTCGGCAGGCTGGCAGCAATGATCGCCCGAATGGGACTAAGCGTACCAGCAATTTGATCGGCAGAATAACCGACCAAGGAAAACTGCACCATCCCGATGCCTTCACTCAGCCCAATCCAAAAGACGATCACGATACCGACCATGGCCAGCGTCTGAAACGTTTTTTCTCGCCAAAACGCCACCAAATTACCCAGACTTCCTGCCAAAAATGCGGCGGCAAAGGTCACCGCAAACGTCCATCCGACTTGCTCAAACGAGGTCCCACCAAACAAGACAATCAGCATAAAAATTGGTAGACTAGTTAGCATTAAGACACTGACATTCAGTAAACTGGCGGACAATTTGCCCAATACCAACTCGCTATTCGTCAGCCGACTCATCAGCACTAAAATCAGCGTTTGCCTGTCTTTTTCAATCGCCACGTTGCTGGCCGCCGATATAGCCGCCAAAAACATTATCAACGCCAACTGCAAAGGGGCTAAAACTTGGAAAAGCGTCGCGCCAAATCGAGCCATATCGCCGACGTTCTGGATAACTTGAGTCTCTTTCAAGATCATCCAGGAAGTACAGATCAGCAACAGCAAACCACCGCCATACAAGGTGCGGCCCATATAGTGCCGAATCCTTCTCGGTGCCACGACTGCTTCTCGCGAGAATACAGGTCCTACGAACAAAAATGATCTCCAATTTAATTTAAAAATAAAAACGGTACTTCCAACCGAGCGGCAAAAAATATAATGCCCGAAAAATCGCCGCGCATTGTCAAACTGCGCTCACTCATGATAGTTCTTACTGATACCACCTTATTGTTACGTTTTTTGTACGTTTTGGGTAGCCAGCCATTGAGCATTTCGAGTTACTTCTCCCGACTTCCTATGGCTAAAAAATTAGACGTCGACTTAACGCCCGCATGTTGCATCGGCCCCCAATTCCAAATCAAACACGGAATATTATGTTTTTAATACGCAAAAAATTGGTGTAAACGCGGTCAAATCTTGTCAATTTTGGACAAAAACAAAAAAATCGAGTCGCTCGATTGCACGAAATGAAATTCTACAAATGAAATGATAGAGCGATATTTTTTCGTACTCATCGTACTCGTTCACGCATCGATGCTGCCTTTCGAAGTCTGGCAAAGAATGGAGAGAGCTCGAGGAAAAGAAGGGGCCCCCAGAAATCTTCGCCTCTTGCAAAACGACGAACTAAAAGGATGCGGCAGATAAAAATTTACTGCCGCAGACGTTGCCGCATTTTTCCTGCTAGCTGCCAGCAAGGTGCAACGTCAACAATCTCGACGTTTCCACTAGGAAACTCGAATTGTCTCAGGGTCGATTCAGCTATTTTCCGATACTGACAATGACGATCCACGAGCCAATCCCCGAATGTTGGCCCACGCTGACCCAAACAGGAGTTTTTCCATGCTTCCCCGCAGACAATTTCTCGGTTCCTTGGCTGCCTGTTTTACAGTCACGGGCACTGTTTCCTCAGGCGCCCATTTTGTTTTGGGGCGCACCTTGGGTGAAATTGCCGCCACTCACCCGCTTGATCTGAAAACCAACGTGGTGAATGACTTGCGTTGGCAGAGCGAAGTGATTGAAACATTACCGAACAACGACTCGTTTCGCTCTCCCGTTGTGACCTTTGTTGCCGCTCAGCCTCAAGGGGATTTGCTGGCCGCCGTCGGAGATGATCATGTAGTCAGTATCTACAGCCGACGCAGTCGTAACTTTATCGAGCATCTCAAACACCATCGCGATTGGGTACGGACGTGTGTCTACTCTCCGGACGGCACAATGCTGGCAACTGCTGGCAATGACAAGATGTTATATCTATGGCAAACGGATCAGTGGAATACCCCAATTCGAATCAAGCGAGCGAAGTCAGCATTATTTGATGTAGCCTTTGCACCTGATGGCTCCGAGCTAGCCGTGGTCGGATTCAGTCCCACACTGACGATCATCGACACTGCTTCTGGAAGTGAAATCATTGAATTGGATTGTACCTGCAGTGATATTCACGCCGTTGACTACTCTCGCGACGGTCAATGGCTGGCCGCCGCAGGACGGGACGGAGTTGTTCGAATTTGGGATCGAAAATCGAATGAGTTGGTGCAAAAATTGCCGCTCCATCGCCAACGAATCCGCTCTTTGCAATTCACCGACAGTGGAGAATTGATCAGTGCCAGTGATGACCAATTCGTCAATATCACAAGTCTTCATCAACAACCGAAATCGAAGTCGCTGCCTCGACATCCGTCTAAGATTTACGCAGTTACATCAATTGACCAAGACCTGATTGCAACGGCGGGTAGCGATAATTTGATCCGAGTTTGGAATACCAAGCAATTGGAGGAAATTGGCGTTCTCAAAGGGCACACCGGGACAGTAACCAGCTTGGCTTATTCACAGCGCGAATTGATTTCCTCCAGTTATGATACCCGAGTCAGGATCTGGACGACTCAGCAACATACGTCGATTCCCCAACGAACGACAGATCGAGGCGACGGTTGGAATCCAACCTTCAAATAAACACCTTTTATCCAACAACACCAAATAAAAAATATTCGGCCGGCGGAAAAATCAGTTTCTATCGGTTTCAATCAGCATGGAGGCCAATCCCTTGGGTATCTTGAAAAACATTACTGATCGACTGTGGCATCAAAAAAAAACAGCCTCGCAGCAACAGGCGTTCAATCAATCACATCTTCGAAAATGCTATTTCGAAGTGATGGAACAACGTCGGGTGTTATCCGCCGATCCGGTAGTGGCGGCGATCACATTCCGCGAAGGTGATCTGGGATTGGATACTCAGCCTGACTATTTCGAAGTCACGTTTCAAGGTGGGTCTGAGACGACGCAGCTTACCCAATTCACGCTCAATGGCGATCAAGATTTAAGTGGCGGTCGCACGCTGGGAGATATATTCTTCGACCACAGCGGGGCTGGCGCGGGTGGTTTTTTTCCGTTCCAATTCGATGTTACTCGCAGCGTTGGAATTTCCGCAGACGATATCGTTGACATCTCCTACTCCCATGACGATATGGTGCTGACCGTTACCCTGCAAAACTTTTTCGCCGGCGATCGATTTGCCTTCAGTATCGATGTTGATGAGGTAGAGCGTTTGCGGACGGACATGATCGTATCGGGAACCGAATTTGAAGGAACCTTTTTTCAAGCTTCTTTTGAAGACGCCCACTACACATTCGCGCGTCAGCAGGTGGAGTTGGATGTCGAGCACAGCGAGGATTTCATTCAACGACAATGGTCCGGTCTCTTTTTTGATGATTACGATGTGTTGTTTGCTCACGGAGGCTCGTTAGCAAATTCGACATTTGATCTTCGTCAAGACAATTGGGACGGCCAAGCCAACCGAACCGCCGGATCAATTGATGTTTACCAACTGACCCCACGGCCGATCGTGATCTCCGGAACAGTACACCACGACGAAAATCTGAATTGCGAGTTTGATTCAAACGAACAGGGAATCTCTAATGTGTTGATCACTCTGCAGCGATGGAATTCCGACAGCCAATCTTATATTAACGTAGCGACAACCACGACTGACGCCAACGGGCATTACGAGTTCGGTGAATCATTAAATCTGATGCCCGGAACGTATCAGTTGGTGCAAACTCAACCGTCGGAGTACCTGAGCGTTGGTGCCAAGAGTGGATCCGAAGGTGGGTTGATACTGGTTGATTCCAAGGGGCATCCAAATATCATCAGCGATATTCAGATCACGTTGGGTGGAACGGTTGCTACTGACTATCGCTTCTGTGAAGTCCGACCCGCCGAAATTTCAGGCATTGTCTGGCACGATGCTAATGACGACGGCGTTTTGGATGCCAATGAAGAACGCATTGGCGGAGTTCGAATCCAATTGTTCGATGTCAGTGGCAATCTAATTTCCGAAACCCAAACCGACCCCCAGGGCAATTACTCATTCACTCAGTTGAGGCCTGGCACTTACAGTGTGAACCAGATTCAACCAGCCAATTTTTTGGATGGAAAAGAGTCGCTCGGTTTCGTGACCGCCTTGGATGGCAATACGATTTCTCGGGGAGAAATGCGAACCAACGATCGTTTTGATAACGTCATGTTGCGTGCCGGAGATCGTGGCACACAATATAACTTTGGGGAACTGCGAGCTGCTTCGATTTCAGGTCGCGTCCACGCCGACATCGACGGAAATTGCGTCTTTGAACCGAGTGCAGGTGATCGACCATTGGCCAATGTCGAATTGATTCTGCAGGATCAATTTGGAATTGAAATCGCACGAACTGTTACTGACCGAAATGGCGAGTACATTTTTGGGGAATTACGACCGGGAAACTATTCCGTTCGACAGATCCAACCGCAAGGCTACCTTGATGGCAGTGCCAGCGTTGGAAATGTGGCAGGTCAAGCACTCGGGTTTGCGGGGACGAATCTGTTGAACGGTATCGCGCTGACCTCAGGCGACGCGGCGGTGCGTTATGATTTCTGCGAACATGTTCCGACTGAAATTTGCGGGGTTGTCTGGCACGATCGCAATAACGATGGCACCCGTGACGGCGGCGAAGAGGGAATTGCCAACGTGCGAATTGTCTTGATGGATGCCGAGGGTAAGACGATTTCTGAAACAACCACCGATGCCCTAGGTCGCTACTGTTTCGTCGATCTGGTTCCCGGCGA
>JBGTHU010000567.1:0-2299 GCA_041745975.1 Mariniblastus sp. | reverse complement strand
CATTGGAAGCGACGAGATCGAGTGGATCGGCGTTGCGGTTGTCGATCGAGTTCTTAGAGGCCTGTGGCTCATCGGCGTTCGAGCCAATGGCCGTTTGATTCGAGTTCTGATCACCAGCCAACGTGTAGCCGATAGCGACCATCAATCCGACAATCAGCAACAGCAGCACTGCGGTTGAAACAATCGCTGCCCATTTCCGACGCTGCTGCCGTTGGGTTATTTCATTGCGAATGACCGTGACGGGCGAATCGGGATCGATATCGATCGAAGTCTCATGATTTGCCGTATTTTCAAGTGGAATTGACGATTCAAGAGGCGAGCCGGCGTTGGCATCAACGGCGCAATTATCGGCCAAGTCAGAGGCGCCCTTCGGTGGATCAGAAACCATCGGCGGTTCCAGTCCCACCAAAGCTCGCGGGCTGGGCGAAGTTAACGAACGAGAGGAGTTTGGCGGGTGGGTGGGCATCGATTTGAGTTCACTGCGGATTGGAACGGCATCGTGAGCCGCGAATGACTGCCGACATTGCGGGCAAGTTATTTTTTCTTCTGTCGGCTTAAATCGTAGACGAATTGCCGATTCACATACGGGGCATTCCAAATGGGTCGAATTCATGGTTTAGGGCTTTAGAACCTTCGGTGGTGTGCGGCGTCGCGGGTAACAGTGGCGGCAGATCTCACATTTTGTTCCGTCACAGCTTCGGGCGGTGCAATGTTCGCGTCCGTAAAAAATGATTTGTAGATGCAAGCGGTTCCAGATTTCAGGAATAAACAACGTCTTTAAGTCGCTTTCGGTCTGCACCACGTTCTTTCCCGTCGTCAATCCCCAACGTTGGGCCAAGCGATGGATATGGGTGTCGACAGGGAAAGCGGGAACTCCAAAACCTTGAGCCATCACGACGCTGGCGGTCTTGTGACCCACTCCGGGCAGTGATTCCAGATCGGCAAAGTTGTCGGGAACTTGGTGGTTAAACTCGTGAACCAGGATTTCCGACAGTTTGGCGATCGCTGCGGCTTTTTGAGGTGCCAAGCCACACGGGCGGATGATTTCGTGAATTTCGGCGACCGACAGCATGGTCATTTTTTCCGGTGTATCGGCCTTGCGAAATAGAGTCGGCGTGACTTGATTGACTCGCAGGTCGGTACATTGAGCACTCAGCAGCACGGCCACCAATAAAGTGAAGTGATTGGAGTGGTCTAGCGGAATCGGAGGATTGGGGTAGAGCTGATTGAGTCGATTTGCAATGTAATCCGCTCGCTCTTGTCGCCGCATCGTTGTGACACCTTTCTTCAGCCTTGCAAATTATTGGGAGTTTGTCAGATTAAGTCAAAAGTTCAAGGAAAAACCCGAACTTTTTCGACCCAGCGAAGCCACCGTTATTCGCCGTTGTATTATACCGGCAAACGATTCGCCAGTTTGGCAAGGAGGTGCTTTTTTAGGGACGGATATTTTTTTTACGAAGGTATGGAAGGACAGGACCGGACTTTGGCACATTGGCTAATTTGCTGATGCCGTCTTCTTTTTCGGCCGAATCACCCATGAAACATTCAACTTCATTGTGACGTTTAGACGCATCCGTTAGTGAAGCTTTTCAAGGATCGGAGAATTTGATAGTCTATTTAAGATTTTTGGCCGATGGTTGGAGCAAGAAGATTGTCACTTGAACACCAATTGGTCGATAGGTTGTTAGGTTCTCACAAACGTCGAAGGCGTTTTTCAGGGATTCAAAATGCAAGAATTTCATTTTCCAAACTGGGTTAATAAGTTTACCGTGCTGGTGATCTTGACCGGATTAACGGTCGGGGGCTACTTGGCAACGTGTTTGTTTGCCGGTTTGCATCCGAACATCATCAATGTGGGGCATGAGCCTCGACAGCCAGTCCCTTTCAGTCATAAATTGCACGCCGGTCAGCTTGGCTTGGATTGTCGCTATTGTCACAATACGGTTGAGCAAGCCGGTCATGCGGCGATACCCGCGACTGCGACATGTGGAAATTGCCATGGGGGGAATTTGACGACCGCGTTGGCTCCCGGAGAGCCTGGTCGTGATTTGGGCGTCATTCGCGGTGAAAGCGTGTTGTTGCGTCCGGTGCGGGAGAGCCTGGAGAAGTGGGAGCCTGTTTTGTGGCAGCGAGTCCATGACTTGCCGGACTTTGTTTATTTTAACCATAGTGTTCATGTGAACAAAGGTGCGAGTTGCGTGGCCTGTCATGGTCGCGTCGATGAGATGGAAGTGGTTGGTCAAATCGAGACGCTTTCCATGAAGTGGTGTCTTGATTGCCACCGAAATCCGACGCCTTA
>JBGTHU010000566.1:0-5558 GCA_041745975.1 Mariniblastus sp. | reverse complement strand
AAATTGAGCGACGGCGTCGTCCTCCCACATCAAGCGGCCTGAGGTGCGGATCGCTCCCTCCAGCGAGTTGTTGACAGTTGTCTCAATTGCGTCGGCCACCATCGTGGTATATCCGGACGTGGGCTGGCCGGACGGATTGGAAGGTAGCGGAACGCGGGCAGCCAACTGTTGGCTGACCAAACTTTCGCGTTGTTGATAATTTCTTAGCGATAAAATACATCCCCGCTGAGGGTCGATATTCAATTCAAAAAACTCGTTTCTGATTCTCAAGTCGTCCACCAGCGGAACGGCGGGCTTCGACGGACGGGGCACATCGCGATGATCCGCAGATCCGTTTGGCATGGTCCAAATGACAGTCCCCGTGCCCGGCAGCTCGAGCATTGTGTTCGAGCCCTTGGCTTGAGGCTCACTTGGTGATGGCTCGCTCAGTGATGACTCACAAAATAAAAATGGAGATGGAATTTGTTCGCGTTGCGAGGGGGACAGAGTGGGGGAAGGCGCGGGGACGCCCGCAGTCAGGCGGCGGCGAAAATTCATCGCGTTGTGAACTGCAAACCCGGTCGTCGAAGGGATGGGTGCGGATCGATTTGGCCGTTGGCCTCGATTGGAACCGGCCCTCTCGATCGGCCGGGAACCTCTCTGCACAATGCCAATTTCCACTGTCGCCTGAGGGTTGTTCAGGATCTCAGAAAAGGTTTTAGCCGCGGCCCCTTCGACCTCGATCAGGATCTGGGACAGCCGCTGTTCAAATTCGTTTTCCAGTCGAGTTTCCAGGTCCCTATTTTCCGGATTGACGAGGCTATCCAGATCGAATTGAAGTTCCTGCAGGCGAGTTGCCAATGCGGCGAAATCGTTGTCTTCGCGGATCGAAGGGAGATAATGCCGCTGAATTGCCAACTGAGTTATGAAGCCGGTCAGATTGAGCAATTGGTAGTGTCGACGCCAGTAATCGACGAATTGCGAAACCGGCTTGTGGGTGGTCGAATCGGTCACTTGATCTAGATACGGCCAGCGGTAATCGGCAAGCTCCAATGGCTCGTTGTAACCCGGATCATAGGCCGTTTCGAAGAATTCATCCAAGTCGATGGGGGCTCCCAATAAGTTCCCAAACTTTCGGCTGTGCAACAAATCTTCAAAGGCTGAACAGGCTTGGTGGGGCCAATGGGCAAAAATTAAACTGGCCGTATGCCACGATTCAATTTGTCGCCCGATATGCGTGCCAACGTTTAACAAATCACCCGCGTCGGCCGCGTTGAGTAATTTTCCGGCAAATGTCAACAAAGAAATTCCGTCCAGCCCCTCCCAGCGAATTTCGTGAGCGGAGGTCGTCGGCAGTTGACCCGCATCGAAAAGGACGTGCAGTGCATGTGGAAAATCGAATAGATCGAGCGCGCCGGGCAACAAGGGGTGCAGCCCCGCGGTGCGTCGAAAAAATGTTTGCGGTCGTTGACCGAATAGACGTTGGTACTGGTTCACTCCCAAGGACAGTTGCCGGAGTGTTGTTTCCCCTGAAAGCAAGGGATCGGGCAATTCCTGAAACATGCCGCCAATCAAGCAACATTCTCTTGATGTTAATCGCCGTTGAAGTTCTTGAAACGCTTGCGGGTTGGTCTGAGGTAGAGCTTGAAAAACATCGGCAGAGGCAGCGAAAGTCATGCGGTGAGTCAATTTCAGTTGCCTCGAGAGAGTTTGCAGCAAGGTCTTTTTCGTCAGCAAAACGATATCGACAATCTTAGGTTCTACCGGGTAGTAACGGTTTTTTTCTTCCAGCAGCAAGTCAAAACAGGCTTGTAAGTTTTCATCGAGTGATGCAGTAGATTCGGTAGATTCGGTGGCAGCCACTGCTGCGGCCAGCAAGTATTGGTCAAATCTTTCTTGGTCCAGATTACTGGAATAACGTAACTGTCGAGTCATCAATTGAGTTTGCAGATAACAGAAACTCAACGCGTAGAAATCAGCGACCACTGCAGGAGTAATTCGAGATGAAGCATGCTGGGCTTGTGGCCAATTGTGAATAATTTCTTGCAACAGACGTTGTCGTCCTCCAATCTCCCGCTGAGTGGTCAGGTCTGAACCTGCGCGACCGACCCAGAGTGTTTGGAAACGGCGGACGCTATCGTAGAATCGATCTGACAAAAGTGGCAGCGCGGCTTGTGGCGATACGACAACAGCATCCGAGTGCTGGACTTCATCGATTCCGCCGCGGAGCTGTTGAGGAGGCCGCTTAGTAGCTGTCAAAATTGCCGGGTGCCAACAAACTGTCCAGCAATCGAGTAAATTTTCAGCCACCTCTCCTCGGTAATCGAGCGGCAGATCATCCAGGCCATGACTTGGTAACAGAAAGTAACAATGCGCGTAATCTGGCATTTTGGATAGCAATTAAGGTTGTTTTAGGAAAAATTTGACATCAAAGGAATCACTCGCCCTCTCACGTCCGATGATTGGCAATGGGCCATGCCGGGCATTTCAATAGCGAGTTAACCTTGAACCTGAGAGTAAGCCTGAGAGTTCAAGAGCGCTCGGGGGACTTCGGGGGAGTTCGTTATTGCTTAATGTGATGTTCATAGTTCAAAGAATAGCGGTTTATTGTTCAAATCCAAGGCTACCGGCTCAAACGGATTCAGCGTCATAGGTTCAAGTCGATGTTTGAAATGGAGTCGGGACCAATGCCCGCTTGCTGGCGTGGGGGCGATTACGAAAGCGGGTCGGCTCCGTTGTTTTAGCCAGATAAAGCGGTCGAGGCGAATTAACCCAAAATATCGACATTGTAGGTATTTCCGAACTTTAGAAACCGTTTGATAAGATTTGGCTGGAAATTTTTGCTTTCGCATGCGATAATTTGACAATCAAGATTGTTCTAATTGAATTTGAACCATCATTCTTTATGATGTTCGCACGTTAGCATCGTAGAATACTAAAATTTAGACTTCAATCGTCGCGGATTGGTCAAAGTTGATTGCCGTGTAATGGTGTCAAGTGGAACCAATTCAGCTCAACAGAATGTTTACGAGGGTACACAAGGTACGCGAATGGCAAAACAACAGGCAGTTTGGGGAATCGATATCGGACAGTGTGCGTTAAAAGCGTTGCGCTGCGTCACCGACAAGGAGGGAAATCTGGTCGCGGATCGATTTGATTTTATCGAGTATCCAAAAATACTCAGCTCTCCCGAGGCGGAACCGGAAGTGTTGGTGCGCGAGGCGCTGCAACAATTTTTATCCAGAAATGAACTGGGGGGCGACAAGGTATCGATTTGCGTGCCGGGTCAAGCGGGATTGTCTCGCTTTTTCAAGCCGCCTCCAGTTGAAGTTAAAACGTTGCCGGACATTGTACGCTATGAAGTCAAACAGCAGATCCCTTTTCCGATCGAAGACGTGATTTGGGACTGGCAACAAATCGGTGGTGCGGTGGTCGACGGGCGAACACTTGATGCCGAAGTCGGTTTGTTCGCGATGAAACGGGATGCGGTGTTCCGCTCCTTACGTCCCTTCGACGAGGCGGAAATTGATGTCACGCAACTGCAACTCACTCCGTTGGCACTACATAATTTCGTTTGCCACGACATCATCGACAAAGTCCCCAGTGCGGACGAGATCGACTCTGATAATCTTCCGCCGTTTTATGTGCTGATGGCGATTGGAACGGACACCACGGACTTGGTCGTGACCAATGGGCTAAAGTTATGGCTGCGAAATATTCCGATCGGCGGCAATCATTTTACTCGCCAGTTAGCCCGTGAGCTCAAACTGACTCAAGCCAAGGCGGAGCATTTGAAACGCAATGTGCGGCAAGCGGAAAATCCGAAAGCGGTGTTTAAAGCGATGGCGCCTGTGTTTAATGACTTGGTCAACGAGGTCCAGCGATCGCTGACTTTCTTTGGCAGTATTGAGAAAACGGCCCAAATCTCCGAGATTATTTTGCTGGGAAGTGCCGCCAAATTACCTGGTTTGCGGCAGTATTTGGGTAAGCAATTGGAGCTGGAGATTGCCAAGACTTCAGAATTCAAGAAATTAAAAGGAAACGAGGTGGTCAGTCAATCCGCCTTCAGTGAAAATTTGCTCTCGTTTGCCTCTTGCTACGGCTTGTGCTTGCAGGGGATGGGCAAGGGGCAGATCAAAACCAACTTGTTGCCCGAAGAGATTGTGGTGGGCAGAATGATCGAGGCAAAAAAGCCTTGGGTTTTGGCGGGCGTAGGTTTCGTGATGCTGGGTTTGGTGCTGGGTTTGTTCTTCAAGGCCATGGCACTATATATGGTCGATTCGGCTTATTCGGATTCCAGTGGTCAAAGTTGGGATCGCAGTATGCAGTTGGTTTCCGAAGAATCAACCAAGAGCAGTCGATTTAAGCAGAGCGATGATGAGCAGAAGCAAACACTGGAAAAACTTAACCGGATCGGAAAAGAACTGGCCTCGGCATCCACCAACAAAGCGACTTGGCTCGATTTTTATTCCGCCCTGTTTCAGGCCTTGCCCAAGGACGAGCGGATTCAAGCGCTGATTGAGGCGGAAGGCTCTTCAGCAGGGGCTGATCCGGAAAAAATTCCATTCGAAGACCGAAAAGAGATTTATTGCGAGTATATCGATTCGGTTTATTTTGAAGATTTATCAATCTGGTTCGAGGGAGTAAAGACAGTCTATGATGACAATCGGGCTCGAGACAAAGAAGTAACCGATGTGGCACCCGACGCGATGGGAGCCACGACCGACGCCGGAACCGAGGAAGGCACCGAAAGCCCCTTGACGGGCCAATCCGGCTGGGTGATAGAAATCAAAGGCCACCACTTCCATAACAGCCAAGAACAAAACCTAAAATTGATGGACGCTGACTATTTCGTGATGAAGACTCTGGTGCAGGCTTTGGAAGCGAGAGACGACTTCATTATTCCCACTCGGGGTGTCGAGGATCTCAGATTCAGTGGCAGCGATATCGGAATCTACTACCCTACGATCATCGAAAAAGCAGATCCAAAGGACGTGGTGATTACCTATGATCCCGACGCGTTTGTAGTTGCTGGAGCTCAGGGCGGTGCGGACATGGGTACAAGGGGAATGGGGAGTTTGGGTGGCATGGGAGGTGGCGGTCGCCAGGAACTTGGTGATAACGAATATGCGGTGAAGCGATTCGATTTCATCGTTCAGATCGCTTGGATCCCTCGTTCCGCCGATGAGCGCTTGAAACACCGCGAAGAGCGCTTGGAAAAAGAACGGCTGGCTAAAGAAGCTGAAGAAGAACAACAAAAACAACTTGGAACCGAGTAATTGGAGAGATTTTCGTGGATCAAATAAAAGCTGCAATGAAATGGTTGAAAAGAAACGCGTTCTGGGTGGGATCCACCCTGCTAACGGTCGTGATGTTGGTCACTTGGGTGTTGATCTCGATGAATTTGGATAAGAAACGTGAGGATCTAACCCAAAGCATTAAGAGCAAGGTTACCGCCGCGGAGGGGATACGACGCGTTTCGGCGGAAGAAGGGGCTGGCGTGCATCCAAACTCGACCACCGAAGAAGGAATGAAAGATTTAATGGGAAATACTGTTGAATCCGTGGCTACCGCCTGGA
>JBGTHU010000565.1:0-8395 GCA_041745975.1 Mariniblastus sp. | reverse complement strand
GGTGATTTTGGCTCACGACCCTGCCACCGATTTGGCCATCTTAAAAATCAACCTCAAAAAACCGTTGCCAAAAATTAAGATTGGATCATCATCTGATTTGATGTTAGCAGAAACCGTTGCGGCAGTTGGAAACGCTTACGGGTATGAACATACCGTAACGCTGGGCATCATCAGCCAATTGGGACGCACCGTCCAGGTCAATGATTCGCAAATTTATCGAAATTTGATTCAGACCGACGCCGCTATCAACCCGGGCAATTCCGGGGGCCCGCTGCTGAATATGAATGGTGAAATGATCGGCATTAACGTTGCGGTTCGAATCGGTGCCCAGGGAATCGCGTTTGCCATCCCCGTGAACGATGCGATGGATATCGTGGCCAGGCTGATGTCACAATTGGCACCCGTCGAAGTCGAATGTGGCTTCGATGTGGAAACCGTCTATGTCAATCACCGACCGCAAATTCGAGTCAGACAGGTCCATGACGAGGGTACGGCGCAACGAGCCGGTTTATATCCTGACGATGAAATTATCGAAGTCAATCACCAGCCAGTAAACAATGCAGCCGAGATTCACGCCGCTTTGATTGGAACCAAGGTTTCGGAGTACCTGGAACTGAGAGTGCGACGCCAGGGAGTGATAGAGAATTTACAAGTAACTTTAGAACGGGCTCAAGGAAAAAGCTCCGAACTGGCTTGGGAATTGCTCGGCGTTCGATTGGTATCCACCAGCCCCGATGAAATGTCAAATCGCCACCCAGATTACACTCGCGGACTCAAGGTTTTACAGGTCCGACCGGAGAGCCCAGCAGCGAAAGAGGGGATCATGGCCGGGGATATTTTAGTGGCAATGCACGGCTATAAAATTGAATCGATTGGCAACCTCGATTTTGTTCTCAAGCGACCCGACATCAGCAAACGTGAAAAATTTGTGTTCTTTATTTTACGAGACAAAATGCCGTACTATGGAGAAATGCGAGTCGCCCAGCTATCAGATAATTTTCGTTAACAGACTGCCAGGGTTGCAGAGTGGCCTGCCCCAGACGGGCCACTCTCCCCTTTTTTGGCTGCATTTCAACGTTTGATGCCGGCATCAGACGATTCAACCGTTTGAGCTGTTAGCTGAGTTTCGGCATTCATTGGTATTAAGCTCGGATCAGCCGGTTGAGTCGAACTTGGCAATTCGACAATTCGCTCACTCATTTTGGCCAGATACTCCAAGAAACTATCTTTTCCCTCAAATCCAATCGCTTTTTCATTCCATTCAACTTCTCTGCGTACGATCCGACCTTGTTTGACATTAAAGACGACAAATCCCTTTGTTTTTTGCTGCATTAACTGAGAATTAATTTTCTCGCTGGTCACCGGAGTCAATACCTCCGTGCGAAATGTGATATAGGCTAAACCGTCAGTCACTTTTCTTAGTTCGTATGCAATGCGCGCCTTCAATTGAATTGACCGGCCGGATTCGTCGGTTGCACTCAGATCCATCGGTACGCTCCACTTCTCCCCTACTTCGATGGCCTGAGGTGGCAATGGAATGACAACCTCACCCACGCCAAACTTCAGCTGCTTGACATTCGACTTACGATCCTTGATCTGACCATCAGCCGTAATGGTAAATGAGGCCAGCGTGTGCCCCAACATGTCTGCCGTATCGCGAAACTCTTGGGGGGGGGAGGCATCGGTAGCGCTGTTATAGGCGATGGAGGGTTGATCACCGACCTTTTGCCACATGTTGACGCTGGCAATTTGATGATCAAACCGAATTCGGCCAATCGAGTCGATACGATTTATCGTCCATATCTTTCGGGAAGCGGTGCGGGAAGAGGTTTCCTCCGTTTCACCAGCCATTTGGGTTTTCGTCGATGTGATATGTTCGACGTCCCAGGCAACCGTTTCCCCTGGCTGAAATCGATACTGCAACAAATAAGAAGAACGATGTCGATCAGCCGATGCTTGGGCAAGGGCTTCAATCGCGTCGATCCGATTGGGCGCATTGCCAACGGCCTGAGAAGCCGTCGGATTCGATTCTTCGTTCTCTTTCGAATCTTGTTGGCTGTTTTGCGATATTGATTCCTGTCCGTAACTGGCGTTGATCGGGAATCCCACAATCAAACACTGGCCGGCAAATATTAGGCAAAATAGCTTCAAAAAAAAATGGCTCATACTGACGGTCTCCGTTCCAATTTTGTGCAAGTGGCGATAAAAATTCTTGTAACCCTTCAGCGGCAAGAAGTGATGAAATAAATTTTTACCCGCGCTTTTACGTGATTCCATCGTCGCAATTAATCTTTTTCAAAAATTAAGGAATCTTGACGAAATCTCTCAATATTCAAAAAATAGGTTTAAGCGGGATCATTTTGTCGTGACCTTACCCGGAAATCGCCCATGAGATCAAGCTCAATTTTGTTCAAATTGGACGCAAGTTGAGCAAACGGAGGGAACAGGAGGAAGTCCAAGTCAATAAAAATCAAAAAGCTGATTGGTGAGCAAAAAATTGATGAGCTCAAAATAAGCGGCCTCCGACACGCACCTTACCCATATTTCCACGCTTAATGATACTCGTTAAAATCCAGTTTCATCCGATCAATTGAATCTCACGACGGGAGTTGAAATTTTGGCAAATCGCATCGATGGAAATGTCAGTTTTATAAACAGCAGCGGGTCTCTGGTCACCGATATCAGTAATGAATCGCTCGCGGACGTGCCAACTGGCGAAACCACGCAAATTAAATTCGGTGATTTTGAGACTTTTGGCCTATTCCCCAGCGAACACCAGCAACCGGACGCAACAATGGTGGCCTATTTGGGAAAGTCGGGTTTTTTGGAAATTGAAATTGTGGGTATTGCGTTGGCGGAAATGTTGGGCGTCCGACAAGGAGAATCGGTTGCAGTGACATGGTGATAACCATAAACAAAACAAGGAGTGTTGGCCGATGCAAACGTTTAAAATTGAACCATTGATCATTGTCATTTTTGGAGCTTCTGGCGATTTGGCTCGTCGGAAGCTAATTCCTGCCATCTATGACTTGTTTTCACGCGGCTTGCTGCCCAAAAATTTTGCGTTACTGGGCGTTGGTCGAACCA
The DNA here is from genome assembly GCA_041745975.1 of Mariniblastus sp. Lineage (GTDB taxonomy): Bacteria > Planctomycetota > Planctomycetia > Pirellulales > Pirellulaceae > Mariniblastus. Next base: position 5,308 of record JBGTHU010000565.1, on the reverse strand, counting down.
AATATACTGATGATCAGTTCCGCCAGGAGAGTTTTCTGGGAAATAATTTCCTGGACAATCCAGCAGGGACTGAGGATGCTGGCTCCGACTTTAGTAATCATCTCTTCTATCAAGCGTTGGACACCAGTGATGTGGCTCAATACGAACTGCTTAAATCGCGGTTAGATCAACTCGATCAAAATTTCAACACCAAGGGGAATTGTATCTTTTATCTCTCGACGCCACCCTCGTTGTACGGCACCATTCCGGCCGCATTAGCAGCGCATGGTCTGCATCAACATCCCAGTGGATTTCGTCGATTGGTTATCGAAAAACCATTCGGATATGACTTGGTTTCCGCAGTGAAACTGAACCGCACTTTGCGAGGTTATTTTTTGGAGGATAACATTTTTCGCATTGACCATTATTTGGGAAAAGAAACAGTTCAGAATTTATTGGTAACCCGTTTTTCAAATGGTATTTTTGAACCGTTATGGAACCGGAATTATATCCAGCATATCGAGATCACTTCGGCGGAAGATATCGGAGTCGAAGGGAGAGGCGGATACTACGATTCATCCGGTGCAATGCGAGACATGTTGCAAAACCATTTATTGCAACTGGTGGCGTTGGTGGCCATGGAGCCTCCCATCGCTCCTACCGCAACGGCGATTCGCAGCGAAAAAAACAAATTGTTCCAATCAATGATGGAGGTACCATCCGCACAAGTCCGTCAGGTCGCGATTCGTGGCCAATACTTGCAGTCGCACATTCGAGGAAAAGTGGTAAGAGGCTATCGAGAGGAACCTGGAGTCGATGAAAAGTCGCGTACGGAGACTTTTGCGGCATTAAAATTCTCGATTGAAAACTGGCGCTGGTCTGGGGTTCCGTTTTACATTCGCACGGGCAAACGGTTGCCGACACGTGTCGCTGAAATCACGATTACTTTTCGCAAGCCTCCGCAGCGCCTCTTTCGCAGCGAAACCGACTTGATGAACCAAGCGAATAATCAATTGGTGATTCGAATCCAGCCGGACGAAGGATTATTGCTAAATTTTGCCGTCAAAAAGCCAGGGGATAGCTTTCTGGCGTCAAATGTCGGGATGGATTTTCGTTATTCCGAGCTGGGAGATGCGGATATACCTGAAGCTTATGAACGATTGCTGTTGGACTGCATCAAGGGTGATTCCACGCTGTTTGCTCACGGGGAAAGCGTTGAACTTTCTTGGCGTTTCATCGATCCAATCTTGCAGGCTTGGCAGCACGATCCCGAAATTCCGATTTACGGATATCCTGCCGGCAGTTGGGGGCCTATCGAGGCAGATGGCTTGATCGAAGATACAGATTTGAAGTGGCGGAATCCCTGCCGACGCCTAACCAGCGACACCAATTTTTGTGAATTGTAAGCGTCAAACCAAATTCCGTGTTTTCGTCGAAAAAAACATCGTTTGTTTATTCAGCAGGCAAATACAATCAAGGATCACTTTGATTTGAATCAACATCACGACTCCAGTTCCGCATCCTCGTTTAAAGCCATCGCTGACTTGGCCGATTTGAACGCCAGTATCTCAGGAGAGGTCTTGTGGGATGACTTGGTGAGAAAGCTCTACTCTACCGACGCTTCGGTCTATCAAGAGATGCCTCTGGCGGTGGCCTTTCCCCAAAACCAAACGGATATCAGATGCTTAATCCAATTTGCCAATAAACATCGAATCGGACTGATCCCGCGTACTGCCGGAACGTCACTGGCAGGGCAAGTCGTGGGCAGCGGGATCGTAGTCGATGTTTCTCGCTACATGAATCAGATTCTGGAAGTCGACGCGGATGCAAGATGGGTGCGAGTTCAACCAGGGGTGATACGCGACGATCTCAATCGTCAAATCGCTACCCATCAAATGTTCTTTGCCCCCGAAACGTCCACGGCAAATCGAGCGATGATTGGCGGAATGATTGGCAATAATTCTTGTGGAGCCAATTCGATTGTCTATGGATCAACCAGAGACCACCTGCTGGAAGTCAGTGGCTATTTGAGTGATGGTACGTTCACCACGTTTGCCGCAATCGATCGCCCAGCATTGAGAGAGATGGTTGCTCAATTGGCAAGCGACGGGTTGTCAGCTCAGATCCATGCCGACATGTTATCGTTGATTGACGATGGCTTGGTTCAACAGCAGGTGCAACAGCACTTTCCCGCGGCAAATGTCCATCGTCGCAATACAGGTTATGCGGTCGATCGATTGATGGGGGATGACCCGATTAACTTCTCCCACCTAATCGCTGGTTCTGAGGGAACTCTGTTCTTTATTACCGAAGCCAAGCTGAATTGCGTTCCCCTTCCCCCTCCTGTGAACGCCCTGCTGGCAATCCACTTTACGACTCTTGATCAAGCCATGCAGGCGACTCGGATGGTGATGCAATACGCTCCTTTCGGATGCGAATTGATCGATCACTTGATCTTGGAAGGGGCATCGAGAAACCTGCAACAGCAACAGAATTTGGATTTCGTCAGTGGAGACCCGCGAGCGATTTTGATCGTAGAATTTCGCGGGATGGCTCGCCAGCAAGTGCAAGAGAAAATTGATGCCGTTTGCCAAGGCCTCACGCAAGCGGAATTGGGCTTCGCCTTCCCCGTTTTATGGGAGGCTGAAACCAATCAGGTTTGGGAACTGCGCAAGTCGGGACTGGGCATCGTGTCGAACTTGCCGGGAGACATTAAACCTGTCGCCGTGATCGAAGATACCGCAGTGGCAGTTGATGACTTGCCCGCCTTTATCCAGGAATTCAATCGCCTGTTAAAAGAACGTTTTGGGATTGAATGCGTCCATTATGCCCATGCCGGTGCGGGGGAGTTGCATCTGCGTCCCCAGTTGAATCTGAAAACCGAGCAAGGTCAGCGACTTTTTCGACAGATTGCCACTGAAGTGGCGCATCTGGTTAAGAAATACCGAGGTTCGCTCAGCGGCGAACATGGTGATGGCCGCTTGAGGGCTGAATTTATCCCAATCATGATTGGCCAAGAAAACTACAATTTGTTGCGCCGTATTAAGAAGGTTTGGGATCCGTACAATGTTTTTAACCCTGGAAAAATTGTGGATGCACCGCCAATGGATCAACATTTGCGGTACTCTCCCAATCAAACGACCAGAGAACTGGCTACGGTGTTTGATTTTTCGACAGAGCAAGGAATTCAACGAGCAGCCGAGTTATGCAACGGATCTGGTGATTGCCGCAAAACACATTCAGCCGGCGGGACGATGTGCCCCAGCTACATGGCAACGAAAAACGAAAAGGATTCGACCCGCGGTCGAGCCAACATCTTGAGGCATATTCTGACCGATCCAATTGATGCTTCAAAACCATTCGATAACCAGGAATTGATGCAGGTGATGGATCTTTGTCTGTCCTGTAAGGGATGCAAAAATGAATGCCCTTCGAATGTTGACATGGCTAAATTGAAAGCCGAAGTACTGCAAGGATTCTATGATGTGCATGGTGTGCCGCGGCGAAGCAAAAAGATCGCGAATTACGCTCATTCGATGGATTGGGCCGCAAGATGGCCCTCCATGTTCAACTGGTTGGTCTCCAATCGCTTTACCGCCTCCTTGATAAAAAACAATCTGGGGTTTGCTCCGCAACGGCCCATTCCTCAATTGCACTCGTTCACATTCCGAAACTGGCTGAAACGTCGCCAAACGAATTTGCCGGAAAGAACATTGGGTAAAGTCACTTTGTTTATAGACGAATTTACGAACTACAATGATGTCCCTGTCGGTATCGCTGCCGTCGAACTGCTGGAACGATTGGGATTTGAAATTATTATTCCAGCACATGGTGAAAGCGGACGCGCGGCAATTTCTAAAGGAATGTTGCGACACGCCAAAAAAATCGCCGAACAAAACGTGACTCGTTTATCGAATCTTGTGAATGCTGACCAACCCTTAATCGGAATCGAACCGTCCGCAATTTTGAGTTTTCGCGATGAATACCCCGTGCTGGTCTCGCCAGAATTGCGGCCTCAAGCCAATCACTTGGCGACGAACACGCTGCTGTTCGACGAGTTCATCGAACAACTCATCGACCAAGACCAACTTCGATCCGATTTGTTCACCGACAGTGAACAAAAGATTCGACTGCACGGGCACTGCCACCAAAAAGCACTGGCGTCGCTGCGGCCATCGGTGCGGATGCTGCAATTGCCGAAAAACTACTCAGTAAAGTTGATCCCCTCGGGATGCTGCGGCATGGCTGGATCGTTTGGTTATGAAAAAGAACATTATCAATTATCGATGGAAATCGGGGAACTGGTACTATTTCCAACGATCCGATCAGAATCGGAAACCAGCTTGATTGCTGCTGCAGGTACCAGTTGTCGCCACCAAATCCTGGACGGCACTGGGCGCACGGCGTTGCACCCAATCCAAATCTTGAATTCGGCACTAAAGTAACTTGGCATGTAGCTTAACGTAGAGCTTAACGTAGAGCTTAACGTAGTACGGGGCTGTTTATCAGTTGAAGTTCGCCTAATATTTCTACTTTCGCAGGTCTCAGGCCCAACAACGACGCGATATAATACAGCAGAGGGTTGTTGTAAAATTCGTGAACAGTCAATCGATGAGCTAATTTTAGGCTTCGTCAGAAAAGAGGGCAGACCCTGGGATGGCGACTTGCACCTGCTCGTTTGTCTCAGTCGAACCGCCGAATCTCCCCATTATATTCAAAATCAAAGCACACTTCAATTTCCGTTAGCTTTTTCACAATTCTGAACGTTTTGCTATTTTTTATTTTTTTTGGGGAAATCCATTCCACTTTTTCAGACTTTCCTGTAAGAATAAACGTAAGGGTAGCGTATACCTAGAGGAAACTGGTATATTTTAAAGGTTTAGAGGCGTGCGGTGAGACGAACCAACCCATCAAGACCAAACACATTTCAAATTCAATTCACTTAAATCAATCTCAAAGGAGAGTACGATGAAAGTAGCTTTTTCGGTTGCCGTGTTGGCAACATTGGCATTGGCCTATTCGGTCTTTATGCATGATGGAGGAATTTTTAACGGCAACAAGCAATGTAATCTCAGATTGACCTCAGCGTCCTTGCTGGAAGATGGCGCTGACTGCTCATCCTGTTGCGCAACGGGAAACAAATTGGAGTACGTGAATACGGAATCGACGTGTGCTTCAAGTTGTTCAACTGGCAGTCAATGCTGCCAAGACAAGGCGTCCACCGTCGCGGTTTCGACGGCAGCCGGAGAGTGTTGCCAATCGACTTGCTCGACCGGCGAAGGTAAAGCTTGCTGCCAAGACAAAGCGACCACCGTCGCTGTTTCGACCG